>DATIGZ010000286.1:0-8926 GCA_035481255.1 Sphingomonas sp.
CATACTGGGTCTGCTTGGTGTAGAAGGCATCCGCGGTCAGCTTGAGCGCGTCGCTGAGCTCGAACTGGAGCGAGATATTGCCGCCGAAGCGCTCGCGCGACGTGATGCGGTTCCATACCGTGTGCGACTGCGCCGTGATGAACGCATCGTTCGCATCGCCATCGCCGTTCATGTCAAAGCCGATGATGGTCCCCCCGGCATTGCGCACCGGCGCACCACGGCTGACGCCGTTGTTGCCGACCGCGAAATCGCCTTGCGACCCTTTCGCCTGCTGATCCAGGTCAAGGCCCTCTTCGCTAAGGCCGACGCCGTAGCTCTGGATGCCGTTATAGCTGTTGGACAGATCGACCTTGCTGTACGCAGCCGAGACGAGGATGCCGAAGCGGCCCGAATTATAGGCGACCAGGCCGTTGAACGACGGATTCCACTTCTTGGTCTTGTCGCCATATTGCGCTTCGGCCGCCGCCGAGACGGTCAGGCCCTGCGGCAGGCTGAACGGACGGCGCGTGAGCAGATCGACGGTGCCCGAAAGGCCGCCCTGTTGCAGCGACGCCGTCGGCGACTTGTAGACGGTCGCGCCGGCGAACAACTGCGAAGGAATGTCGGTGAAGTTCGGCTGGACCGTCGTGACCGAGTTGGCGCCGAGGAACTCCTCGCCGTTAAGCAGCGTGGTGACCTGCGGAAGACCGCGAATGTTGATCTGGCCGCCCTCACCCGCATCGCGACGAATCTGGATGCCCGGGATGCGCTGGAGCGAGTCGGAGATGGTACGATCGGGCAGCTTGCCGATGTCTTCGGCGCTGATCGCGTCGACCACGCTGTCCGCTTCCCGCTTCACGTCGATCGCGCGCGCCTGCGAAGCGCGAATGCCGGTAACGAGGATTTCTTCTTCCTGACCGGCCGCCGCATCCGCGCCGCTTTGGGCAGTAGCGGCCTGTTGCGCCTGCGCGATGCCCGGGACGCTCAGCGCCGCGGCGGATACCGCAGCAAGCAACACCGTCCGCGCACCAACCTTCCGAATCGACATACCCTTCTCCCTGTTTCGCGGCGGACAAATGTCGCCACCCCTGCCCCGCTTGGTGTCGCGGGATCAGAAGCGAGTCCAATACATCTATGAGACCAATAGTCAAATGGTATGAGACCAGTAGAGACTTAGGTATTACATATTACCGAAAGGGTTAACCCTCCCGTCTTAGCGAACCGAAGCGCGAAGCGACTTTCCGGCGAATTCACGTCCCGGAACCAGAGTTCGAAAGGCCTCGATCGCACCGCGGTCCTGCATCGTCACATAGACGGTCCGCCCGTCCCGGCCACCGAAGGCAATATTGCTCGGCAACCGGCCCTTCAGACGAACCTCGCGTATGATCGCACCAGTCGGCGCGAGGATCGCGACGGTCCCGCCGCCATGGCGCGTGACGTAGAGATTGCCGTCACGGTCGCAGCGCATCCCGTCGAGCCCATGGTCGGCGAAGCTGGCGAAGATACGCTTGCCCGAAAGCGCGCCGTCCGCACGGATATCATAGACCCAGATGCGGCGCTGAACGCTCTCGCCGACATAAAGCCTTCGGCCATCAGGGCTGACCTCGATCCCGTTGGCCGTGCCCATCCGGTCCTCGAGAACACGCGCAATCCCCTTGCGGTCGATTCGCCAGATGCGGCCGCTCCCGTTCTTCCAGTCCGGGTCGCTCGCATAGGCGATGCCGTCGGGCGCGAGCGCGATGTCGTTGGGCTGGTGCGCGCCGGGCAGATCGGCATAGGTCGCGATACCTCCGGCAGGACTGACCGCGAGCACGCGGTGCCCCGTATAGTCGGCGACCAGCATTCGCCCGTCCGCCGCGAAGCGGATGCCGTTGCCCGTGCTGCCCTCAGGCAGGGTGACGAACAGCCGAGCCGCACCGCGCCCGTCGGGCTGCTCCGCCACCCTTCCGACCGTGCCCTCGCGGGCGAAGTTGACGACGTAGAGCGCACCGTCGGGGCCGGTCGCCGGACCTTCGACGCCGTTGGTGAACACGCCGTCCGCGACATAGTCTCGCGCAACATAAGCGCCGCTGCCGGACCGATGCGTGGCAGCGCACCCCGCCAGCAGGATCGCCCCCGCCAGCGCCAGACCCGCGCGCCTCACAGCGCCACGCTCAGCAACAGTGTCAGCAACAGCGCGACGATCGAGATCAGTGTCTCGCACACCGTCCAGGTCTTGAAGGTCTGCGAGAGGGTCAGGCCGAAATAGGTCTTCACCAGCCAGAAGCCGCCATCGTTGACGTGCGAGAGAATCAGCGATCCCGCGCCCGTCGCCAGCACCAGCAGTTCCGGCGCGACCCCACTCCCGGCCGCGACCGGTGCGACGATCCCCGCCGCGGTCGCCATCGCCACCGTCGCGGAGCCCGTCGCGATGCGCATCATCGCCGCGACCAGCCAGGCGAGCACCAGTAGCGGGACCTCCACAGACTGCGCCATCCCCACCACGGATGTGGATATCCCCGCCTCCATCAGGATCTTGCCGAACCCGGCGCCCGCACCGACGATCAGCGTGATCAGCGCGGTCGGCGCGAGGCAGTCCTCGAGGAACCGGCCGATCGAAGTGCGATCAAACCCGCGCGCGCTGCCGAAGGTGATGAAGCTCAGCAACAGCCCTGCCAGCAACGCGGTGACCGGATGCCCGGAAAAGCGGATCGCATCGTTGACGAGAGTTCCCTTCGCCGCGAACAGGTCGGCCCAGCTCCCCACCAGCATCAACGCCACCGGCAGCAGGATCGTCGCGACGGTGATGCCGAACCCGGGCAAATCGCGCGTGTCGTCGACCTTTCGCTCGGTCAGCGCCTCGGCCATCGGGTTCGCGCCCTCGACCGTGACATAGCGGTCGATCAGCGTGGCGAAGACCGGCCCGGCAAGCGCCGCGG
This sequence comes from Sphingomonas sp., assembly GCA_035481255.1. Lineage (GTDB taxonomy): Bacteria > Pseudomonadota > Alphaproteobacteria > Sphingomonadales > Sphingomonadaceae > Sphingomonas. The sequence goes on from DATIGZ010000286.1 coordinate 2,898, forward strand.
TCGGGATGCCGACGATCAGCGCGTAGAGCACCGTAAGGCCGATATCCGCCTGATAGGCGCCCACCGCGAGCAACGCGGCGGGGTGCGGCGGGATCAGGCCGTGCACCACTGAAAGCCCGGCGACCATCGGGATACCGACCTTCAGGATCGACGTCCCCGTCCGCATCGCCACCGTGAACACGATCGGCATCAGCAGCACGAAACCGACCTCGAAGAACACCGGCAGGCCGACGAGGAACGCCGCAGCCATCATCGCCCAGTGCACCCGCGCAGGCCCGAACCAGCCGATCATCGTCTGGGCGATGCGTTCGGCCCCGCCCGACTCCGCCATCAGCTTGCCCATCATCGTGCCGAGCCCGACGACGAGCGCGATATGCCCGAGCGCGTTGCCGACGCCCGCTTCATAGATGGCGAGCAGCTTGTCGAGCGGCAGCCCCGCCGCCGCGCCCAGCGCGAGCGAGGTGACGAGCAACGCGATGAACGGATTGAGCTTCAGCCGCGCGATCAGGAAGATCAGCCCGCCGACCGATGCCAGCCCGAGCAGGACAAGGAAGACCTCCCGGCTCATCGTGCGGCCTTCTCGCGCAGCTGCACCGACTTGATCGTCCACAGCGGGTTGTTGCCGTTGCCGGTGAAGGTCATGCACAGATCCTGCGTGCCCTTTTGCGGCGCCACCGGCACGGTCAGTCGGGTCAGCGCCGGGCTCGTCGCCTGTGCGAGCGAGATCCAGCCGATCCGCTCGCCCGCGCACCCCGCCCGGATCTCGAGCTCGCCCGCCGGCGTCGCCGGCTTGCCCCGCGCCGCGATGGCGCGTCCGTTGTTGAGCTGGAAATTATACGGCACCTGCCCGACCTCGACCTCGACCGCGGTCACCGCATCCATCGGCGCGGCTTCATAGGTCCAGCACGGCTCGAGAATGTTGACAAGAAAGTCGGCGCGCGGGCCGTTCGCGGGCGCGTCGTCGATCAGCGCGAGCGAGTGGGAAGCACTGCACGCCTTGAGTTCGCGATCGTCGCGGCGCAATACCGCGGCGCGGTCATATCGCCGGTCCACCGCACCGGGCAGCCGCTTGCCGCCGCGGAACGCCACCGCCCGCAGACGGGTGGGGAATGCCACCTCCACCGGCCCCGCATAGAGGCGCGACGTCGCACCCGGCGCGCTGCCGTCGATGGTGTAGCGGATCTCCGACTTCACCTGGGTCGCCAGTTCGACCGTCGCGCTCTTCGCCGCGACCGAGCGGACGCGCGCGGACGGGGTGAACGCGCTCTCCGCAGGCTTCAGCCCCATCGCCTTGACGCGATCAATCTGGGGGATCAGCCGGTCGACGAAGCCGTCGAAATCGCGCCCCTTGCCCAGCCACGCGACCTCGGCCAGCGCCGACAGCCGCGGGAAGATCATATACGCCGCGCGCTCGTCGCCGCGGATATGCTCGCTGAACATCGTCGACTGGATACCCAATATGTGCCGCTGCTGATCGGCGGTGAGCGACGGCGGCAGCGGATCGAACTTGTAGATATCCTCCAGCGTGTTCGGCTTGCCGCGCCCCGGTCCTTCCGCCGCCGTGCTCCCCTGCACATGATCGAAATAAAGGTCGGGCGACGGCGCGAGGACGGTGTCATGCCCCGCCTGCGCCGCGAGCACGGCGCCCTTGATCCCGCGCCACGACATGACGGTCGCATTGGGCGCGAGCCCGCCGTCGATGATCTCGTCCCACCCGATCAGCTTGCGCCCGCGCGCGGTGAGCATCTTCTCGACCCGCTTCATGAACCAGGATTGCACCGCATGCGCATCGGCGAGGCCAAGCTCGCGCATCCGTTTCTGCACCGCCGGGGACCGCTCCCACTCGGTCGCCACCACCTCGTCGCCGCCGACATGGATATAGGCGGACGGGAACAGCTCGGTCACTTCCGCGAAGATGTCGTCGAGGAAGGCGAAGGTCGGCTCTTCGATGTTGAACAGCCAGGTGTAGACGCCCCAGTCCGAATGGATGCCGTCGGGCACCGGTCCGCTATTGCCCAGCTCGGGATAGGCGCGGATCACCGACAGCACATGGCCCGGCATCTCGATCTCCGGCACCACGGTGATGTTGCGTGCCGCGGCATAGGCGACGATCTCGCGGATCTGCGCCTTGGTATAGAAGCCGCCGGTGCGCGGCAGCGGCGGTGCGCCGGGTGCGCTCGCCGGGACGCGCCACGCGCCGATCTCGGTCAGCTTGGGGTACTTGTCGATCTCGATCCGCCAGCCCTGATCGTCGACCAGATGCCAGTGCAACGTGTTGAGCTTGTGCGCCGCCATCGCGTCGATCAGCTTCTTGACGAATTCGGGCGACTGGAAGTGCCGCGCGCTGTCGAGCATGAAGCCGCGCCACTTGAAGCGGGGCGAGTCCGAAATCGTCACCGCCGGCACTTCGCCGCCGGGTGCCGTCGCCAGCTGCCACAGCGTCACCGCGCCATGGAACAGGCCGGCATCATCACTCGCGCTGATCACCGCACCGGTTGGCGACGTGGCCAGGCGATAGCCTTCGCTCGGCAGTCCCGCGACGCGCTCGAACCGCACCGTCGGCGCGCGGCCTCCTGCCCGCGCACGAAGTCCCAGCCCTTCCTTCAGCCACGCCGCTGACCGCTCCGCGCCGGCGTCTCCCGATGGCGTGTGGATCGCAAGGCCATCGGCGAGGCGAAACCCCTTGCCCGCCACCGTCGCCTCGACCGGCTGGGGCAGCAGCGGCAACGCCTGCCGCGCCTGCGCCGGAGCGACCAGCGCGATCGCCGCAACGGCTCCCGCAAGAAAACCCCACGCGCCAACCGGTGCGGCCATGTCCCATCCTCCCTTACATATCCAATCCAATACCTTTTATGCGCACACATTTAAGGGTGTGGCATGAAGCGGTACCAGACGGAGTGTTCTCCGCTGCTTTCTAAGCGCGCGATCCGCATTTTGCTAGCGGATTGGTATAAATTGGTTATGCTATTTGAGTGACCAAAGCGGACGCGCCTGCCAGCGCCCGCGGCAATTCGGGAGAGTGGAGGCATGCGTTCAGGCACCGGCGACGATCCGGTCATCGTCAAGTTCGAGTTCGACGAAGTGGTGGTTCCGGCCAAGCCCGGAATCATCAACTCCGAAACGCTGGCCAAGCCGCTGCACATGCTGCCCGTCGCCGGCAAGGCGGCATGGAGCGTCCAGTTCGACGCCCTCCCCAAGCTGGTCGTACGCATGACGCTGGCCAATGGCGTCGTCGCACTCGGCGAATTCTATCGCGATCACGAATGGTCGCGGATCGAGGCGATCAGCGCGGGCCTGCTCGGCGTCAACATCGCCGACCTGACCCTGCAGGATCTGCCGCTGCCGCTGGTGCGCGAATTCGACGGGTTCGAACTGGCGATCTGGGATGGCTGGGCCAAGACGCTGGGCGCCTCGCTTCATCGCCTGCTCGGCGGTCCGGTGCGCGACCGTGTGCTGTGCCATGCCTGGTCGAGCCACCGCACGCTCGACGAGGTCGGCCCCTGGGTCCGCGCCTATCAGGCGCAGGGCTATCAGGGCATCAAGCTCAAGGCCGACCTTGAGGACGATGTGGTCGGCATCTGCGAGCAGATCGCATCGCATGCACCGGGCATGAAGGTGGTGTTCGACCCCAATCAGCGTTGGGAGAATATGGCCTCGGCCAAGCTGCGCATCCGCGGGCTGGAGCAGGTCGGCAACGTGCAGTTGCTCGAGGATCCGATCCCGAAATGGATGATCCCCGACTATGCCGATCTGTGCCGCTTCTCGTCGATCCCGATCACCCAGCACATCGCCCTGCCCTATATCTATCAGGGCCAGCGCGTTCACGACATCATCGCGCTGATCCAGCAGCGCGCGGCCGACGGCTTCAACTTCAACGCCGGCCTCGCCAAGTTCGCGCAGCTCAACGCCATCGCCGAAGCCGCCAACCTGTATTGCTTCCACGGATCGGAAGTCGATCTTGGCATCCTTGAGGCGATGTATCTCCACCAGTCGATCGCGGCGAAGAGCTGCGTCTGGTCGAGCGATATCTTCGGGCGGCTGATCCGCGAGCACGACCTGCTCGAAACGCCGCTTCGCTTCGAGCCGCCCTATGCCTTCGTGCCCGAAGGTCCGGGCCTCGGCGTCTCGCTCGATCCTGCCGCATTGGAACGTTACGGCGTCCGTCACGAGGTGTACGCATGAGCAGCAACCCGATCATTCCGGTCCCGTCGGAACAACATGTCACCGCCGGCCCCTACACCCCCGTGCTCAAGATCAGCCGCGACGCCGATCTCGTCCTGATCTCGGGGCAAGCGCCGCTCGACCTGGCCGGGCGGGTGATCGGCGACACGATCGAGGAGCAGGCACGCGTCACGCTGGAGAATTGCCGCAAGCAGCTCGCCGCCGCGGGTGCCGACTTCTCCAACGTGTTCAAGGTCAACGTCTACCTCACCGACCTCGCCGACTGGCCGCGGTTCAACGTCGTCTATCGCGAGATCATGCCCCAGCCCTTTCCCGCGCGCACCGCGATCGGTTGCGCGCTGCTCGACGAATTCCAGGTCGAGATCGAGATGTGGGCGGCGGTGGCATGAAGTGGGAACAGCTCACCAGCCCGAAGCTGGACGCGGTCGACCGCAACACGCCGGTGGTACTGAACATCGGCGCGATCGAGCAGCACGGTCCCCACCTGCCGCTCGTCACCGACGCGCTGATCGGACGCCATTTCACCGACCGGATCGATGCCGAGCTGGGTGATCAGGTCCTGATCCTGCCGCAGATTTCCGTCTGCTGTTCGCGACATCACATGATGTTCGCGGGCACGCTGACGGTGCGGCACGAGACCTTCCTCGCCTACATCACCGATCTGCTGAGCGCGGTCGCGGCCCATGGTTTCCGCAACATCGTGATCTTCAACAGCCATGGGGGCAATCTCGCCATCGGTCAGGTCGTGCTCGAATCCTTCGGCAACGATCATCCCGAGGTCGAGCTGTTCATGCTGACTTGGTGGCGCATCGCTGCGGAGGAGCTGGCCAAACTCCAGAAGACCGAGTTCGGCGGCGTCGGCCATGCCTGTGAGTTCGAGACCTCGCTGGTGCAGATCATCGCACCCGAGCTGGTCGAGATCGACGCGGCGATCGATCAGCTGCCGGTCCACGACTTCCACTGGGCGGCGGCCGATTTGCTGAACGCGGGTCGTGCGGCGCATCACCGCACGATGCACCAACTCACCGCCGGAACCGGGGTGTCGGGCTGCCCGTCCAAAGCCTCGCCCGCCAAGGGTCAGGCGATCTCGGACGCGGTCACGCGCGCCGCCGTCTCGATGATCGAGGACATTCGCAAGGCAGGCGCCCGGCGCGGCTGACCCTGCGCCCGGCGCTGGCGGCATCGGACAGCTGCCGCCGGCGTCGGGCACCTTGCTGCTTTCCCACCCTTGCCGCCCGGCGCGTGCCCTGCCATAGGCCCCGCCCCGCCGCGCCCTGCGCCGGCGGTCATCGCAACCGGCAAAGGAACTGCGCGTGGACAGCGCCACTCGCCCCAGCGCGCTCGGGCTCGATTTCGGCACAACCAATACCGTCGTCGCGCTTGCCGACGGCAGCGGCGATTCTCGTCTTGTCGAGTTTGCGGGCGAGGCTGCGTCCGGCGCGGTCTTCCGTACCGCGCTGTGCTTCTGGGAGGAGGAACGCGGCTGGAACGGCATCGCGCACGAAGCCGGTCCGTGGGCAATCGAGGAATTCCTGCAGTCGCCGCTCGACAGCCGCTTCGTCCAGTCGTTCAAGAGTGTCGCCGCCAGCCCGCTGTTCGAGCGCGCGCAGATCTTCGGCAAACCGTTCCGCTTCGAGGATCTGGGGCAGAAGTTTCTGAGCAAGCTGGTCGCGCATGCCGGCGGCGCGCTCGACGATCGTCCGCGCCGCGTGATCGTCGGCCGTCCCGTCGAATATGCCGGCGCCCGCCCCGATCCGACGCTCGCCCGCCAGCGCTACGACGCGATGCTCCAAGGGTTCGGGGTCGAGCTTCACTATGTCTACGAGCCGCTTGGCGCTGCCTACAGC
>DATIGZ010000287.1:0-1809 GCA_035481255.1 Sphingomonas sp.
AACGGCCTGGCCGGCGCGGACGAGCTGCGCGGCGGCGGCGGTAACGACATCATCGATGGCGGCGGCGATAATGACATGATCGAGGGCGGTGCCGGCGCTGACCAGATCAGGGGCGGCGACGGCAACGACACCCTCTATGCCGACCGCGCGGCACCGGAGAAGATCTACTATCTGGCGATCGAGGAAGGCCTCGACCGTGGATCGGACGCGGACCAGCTTTCGGGCGGCGCCGGCAACGACCTGATCTTTGCCGGGATCGGCGACACGATCGACGGCGGCGAAGGCACCGATACGCTGATGCTGAGCCTGAAGAACAGCGTGAACGGCATCAACCTCGACTTCTCAACCGCCCATCTGGGCGGAACGGTGACCGTCGCTGGCACCACGATCACCGGCGTCGAATATCTCGGCTATGTCGAGGCGACCGAGCAGGATGACGTGGTGATCGCGGGCAGCGCCGCGGCCCCCGCCGGTCCCGAACCCTATGTCTACGGGACGGTCTACGGACTTGGCGGAAACGATCAGCTGACCGCGGGATTCTACGCGCGCAACCTGTATGGCGGTGCGGGCAACGACACGCTGACGGGTAGCGATGCCAACGACACGCTGGTGGGCGGCACCGGGGCGGACACGATCCTCGGCGGAAACGGCAACGACCAGATTTCGTCGGGTGAGACGTTCCAGATCCCGTTCGGCTATACCCCCGGCTTCGGTCTTTCGGCCGCCCCGCCGGTCTTCAACCTCGGCCTCGATATCGACACCCTCAACGGCGGCGCCGGCGACGACGTCATGATGGTTGGATATGGCGACAACGCCGACGGCGGCACCCATGGCGAGCATGGCGACACGCTGATCGTCAGCTTCCAGGGCGCGACGTCAGGAATCACCGTCGACTTCAGCCAGACGACGCTGACCTTTGGCGGCGGAACGATCACCGGCTTTGAGCAGGTGGACTGGGTCGAGGGAAGCGAGTTCGGCGACACCATCCAGTTCGGCCCGGCGCTCTACGCGCCCGGCGGCATGCCGCGCGGCGAACAGAATGTCACCGCAGGTGGCGGCGACGATAGCGTGACCGCGGGCTATTATACGCGCAACATCTGGGGCGGCGACGGCAACGACACGCTCAACGGCGAAGGGTCGCAATATCTCAGCTTCATTGATGGCGGCGCGGGCAACGATATCATTCGCGGCTCCAACTCCGCCAGCGCCGAACTGCGCGGCGGAGACGGGGACGACACCGTCTATGCGCGCGAGCGCGCCAGTGGCGATGCGGGCAATGACCTGATCATCCTGTCGGGCGCATCGACCAGCAGCGCATGGATCGCCGATGGCGGCGACGGCGACGACGAGCTTCGCGCCTCGACTTTCGGCAACCGGATGGCAGGCGGCAACGGCGCCGACCGGCTGATCGGCAACAACGGTGCCGACTGGCTCTATTCGGCCGGGCTCAACGCCACGACCGGGGTTTCGACGGACATGGACACCGTCCGCGACGTCATCACCGCCGGCGGCGGCAACGACAATGTCGCGATCGGCATCGGCGACGATGCGGACGGCGGCGACGGCACCGACACGTTGCAGCTGTCGCTGGGCGGCGCGGCCGCGGGCATGACGCTGAGCACCGGATCGCTGCTTGGCGGCACCGTCACGCTGGGCGGCGGCACGATCACGGGGTTCGAGGTGGTGAGTTCGCTGCGCGGCACCGAGTTCGACGACACGCTGACCGCGACGACGCAGGCCGGCACGACGGTGACGCTCGACGGCGGCGCGGGCAACGACACGCTGATCGCGACCGGCAGCGCCACAATC
>DATIGZ010000288.1:0-11257 GCA_035481255.1 Sphingomonas sp.
CGCTCGATGCGCGCGGCAATATCGTCATCGTCGAGATCAAGGTGTCGCGCGCAGATTTGCTCGGCGACGCCAAATGGACCGATTATCTCGCGCATTGCGACCGCTTTTTCTGGGCGGTGCCGGCCGGGTTCGACCTCACGCCGCTCGAATCGCCGGGATTCCTGCCCGAACGCGCGGGCGTGATCGTCGCCGATCGCTATGACGCGGCGATCCTGCGCGAGGCGCGGACGGTGCCGCTCGCCAGCGCGACGCGGCGCAAATGCACCCTCGCCTTCGCCCGCCGCGCCGCGCGCCGGGTGATCACACTGACCGATCCCGATGCCGAGGGGATCGGCCGAAACGGTGGAGCTTATTAGAAGCTCGGCCCCGAAACTGCGCGCTTCTGGATCGCGGGTGCATCCTTGATCAGCTGTGCGATGACCGGTGAACGCGTATCGCGCGCCGCATAGTCGCGCGCGTTCATCCCCGCCAGCCGGTCGCGCTTGTCGGGGTCGGCCTTGGCATTGAGCAGGGTGCGGACCATTTCGGTATCACGGCGCTGTACCGCCCGGATCAGCGGGGTTTCGCCGCCATTGTTGCCGAGGTTGATGTCGGCGCGCTTCGACAGCAACAGCGCGACGCCCTCATGCCAGCTCGTCTCGACCGCCAGCATCAGCGCGGTGTTGCCGGCGCCGTCCTGCAGATTGGCGTTGCCGCCACGCGCAAGGATGAAATTGAGATAGGTCCGGTCGCGTCGCTTGGTGACGATATGAATCGCTGCCTCGCCCTTGTCGTCCTTCGCGTTGACGATCGTCTGACCGGGCTGATTGAGGAATTCGGTGACCTTGTTGCCGTCCTGCTCGCGTACGGCCTTCAGGAAATTATAGCTTTCGGAAAACTGCTGGGCGGCCACCGGAAGCGCCAGCGCAAGCAGCGCCGCGGCGAAAACAGGCCGGGACGGACGGAAAGTCATGATCGAACGATGCCCCTGATGACTGGGAAACCTTGCAACACGCCCCGTATCAGATCATTGCGGGCGGCGCCATGAACAGGTTGCTTATCCCCGCTTTCGCCCTCGCTTTCGCTCTTGCCGGTTGCGGCGCAGGCACCGAAGCGAAGAAATCTCTCGCCGACGCGCCGCTCGCCGGTGCCTCGATCGGCGGTCCGTTCACGCTGGTCAATGGTGACGGCAAGACGGTGAAGGACAGCGATTTCGCCGGAAAATACCGGATCATGTACTTCGGCTACACCTTCTGCCCCGATGTCTGCCCGGTGGACGTCCAGAATATCGGCGGCGCGATGAAGCTGCTCGACAAGAGCAATCCCAAGCTATCGGAACAGATCGTGCCGATCTTCGTCACGGTCGATCCCGCGCGCGATACGCCCAAGGTGGTCAAGGAATTTGCTTCGGCCTTCTATCCGCGCATGGTCGGCCTTACCGGCACGCCCGCGCAGATCGATGCCGCGGCCAAGGTCTATCGCGTCCCCTATGCCAAGCGTGAGACGCCGAGTGGCTATCTGATGGACCATGGCCGCCAAGCCTATCTGATCGGGCCCAAGGGCGAGCCGATCGCGCTGCTGCCGCAGGATCAGAATCCGCAGGCCATCGTTGCGGAGATCGAGCGCTGGATCGGGTGAAGCCCTTCTGGGAGCAGCCGCTCTCTACCCTCGACCGCGCGCAATGGGAGGCGCTGTGCGACGGCTGCGGCAAATGCTGCCTGCACAAGATCGAGGATGAGGACACCGGTGATCTCTACGCGACCAACGTCGCGTGCCGACTGCTCGACCGGCATGCGGGGATGTGCAGCGACTATAAGCACCGCCACGCCTATGTCGCCGAATGCGTCCGGCTCAACGCCAACAATGTCGAGGACATCGTCTGGCTGCCGCGTACCTGCGCCTACCGGCTGCGCGCGAACGATGAACCGCTGCCCGACTGGCATTATCTGGTGAGCGGTGACCGCGAGGCGGTGCATGCCGCCGGCGAATCGGTGCGCGGCTGGACGATCTCGGAGGACGTCGCCGGCGACCTTGAGCACCATATGGTCGACAGGGTGCTGTGACGCACCCGATCGAGGTCGTCCGCCATCCGCAGGCGCGGCGGATGAAGCTCTCGGTCGATAACGCCACCGGACAGGTCCGCCTGACGCTGCCCCCGCGCGCGCCGGTGGGCGAAGCGATGCGCTGGGCGCAGCAGCAGCATGAATGGATCGCGCGCGCGCTGGAACGCCGTACCGCGCCGGTGCCGTTCGTCCCGGGTGCGACGATCCTGTATCTGGGCGAGGAGATCGGGCTCGGCTGGGACAGCGGTTTCCCCCGGACGCCGGTGCTCGACGATGGTCAGCTGATCGGGGGCGGCCCGCGCGAGGGGTATGAGCGGCGTATCGAACGCTGGCTGCGCAAGGCCGCGCTCGACACGCTGAGCGCCGAAACCGCCGAATATGCCGCGCTTGCTGACGTCACCGTCACCCGTGTCGCGATCGGCGACCCCACGGGACGCTGGGGAAGCTGCGCGTCATCCGGGGTGATCCGCTACAGCTGGCGGCTGATCCTCGCCCCGCCGGCGGTGCGCCGTGCCACCGTGGCGCATGAGGTTGCGCACCGCGTTCATATGAACCACAGCCCGGCCTTCCACGCGGTGGTCCGGCAGATCTACGGCAAGGATCCCGCCTGCGAGCGCGCCTGGTTGCGCGCCAACGCGATGCGGCTTCACTCGTTCGGTCGCGATTCCTGAAGCGGACGCTCGCGGGGTGTGTCGCGGCCTGAATCGCGCGGCGGCGCACGGTCGGCGGGTTCGCGGCGGGGCGGTGGCGGTGCGTCGCGCTGACCACGCCCGGTCATCCGGTCGAGCCAGTCCTGGTCGATCGTGCCGTCATCCTCGGGCGGGGTGCCGCCCGGCGACGCGTCGGGATTGACCTCCTCGCGCGGAATCGGGTTGCCGTCCTCGTCGACGAAGATGGCGTTGTCGGGCGCGCCATAGACCTCGTCATCAGGCTCGATCTGCCATTCGGGCAGCGTCACTTCGGTCTCGAACTCCTCGACGGGCCGGCCGGCGACCGCGGGGCGCATGAATGCGGCAAAGGCGCGTGCCGGCGCTGCGCCGCCCTGAAGTCCGCCGACGCGCTTGGCGTCGTCGCGGCCCATCCACACGCCGGTGGTGAGGCCCGATGAAAAACCGAGGAACCAGCCGTCCTTGTTCGAACTGGTCGTACCGGTCTTGCCTGCGACCGGGCGGCCGATCTGTGCGGCCTTGCCGCTGCCGGTGGCGACCGCGGTTTGCATCAGATCGGTCATCTGCGCGGCGACATAGGGCGCGACCAGTACGCGCGAGGTATCGACCTCATGCTGATAGATCACCGCGCCGTTCGCGGTGACGCGGGTGATCGCATAGGGGGCGACGCCGACGCCCTTGTTGGCGACCGAGGCGTAGGCGCGGGTCATGTCGATCAGACGGACGTTGCTGGTGCCCAGCACCATCGCCGGCTGCGTGTTGACCGGGGTGGTGATGCCGAAGCGGCGCGCCATGTCCGCGACCGTGCCGAAGCCGACTTCCTGACCCAGCTTCGCCGCGACCGTGTTGATCGAATAGGCGAAGGCCGAGCGCAGCGACATCTCGCCCGAAAAGCGGCCCGAGTTGTTGCGCGGGCTCCACCCGCCGATCGTCACCGCCTCGTCGACCACCTGATCGTCGGGTTTGTGCCCGGCTTCGAGCGCGGCGAGATAGACGAACAGCTTGAACGCCGATCCCGGCTGGCGCGTCGCCTGGGTCGCGCGATTGTAGATCGACGACACATAGTCGCGCCCGCCGACCATCGCGCGCACGGCGCCGTCGCGGTCGAGGCTGACCAGCGCGCCCTGCGCCCCGGCGGGGGTGTTGGCCTGAATCGCCTGTGTCGCGGCGTTCTGCATGCGAAGGTCGATCGTCGTCCACACGTCGAGCGGCGCTTCGGTCTCGTCGATCAGCACCTCGAGCTGAGGCAGCGCCCAGTCGGTGAAATAGCGCACGCTGTTCTGCTTGGGCGGCGCGGCCAGCGCGACCTCGGCCGGGCGGGCGGCATCGGCCTGTGCGCGGGTGAGCGCGCCGGTCTCGACCATCACGTCGAGCACCACGCTGGCGCGGCCGATCGCGGCCTCCGCGTCGGCGGTGGGCGAATAGCGCGACGGCGCCTTGACCAGCCCCGCGATCACCGCGGATTCGGACAGCGTCAAATTGGTCGCCGGATGGCCGAAAAAGGTGCGCGAAGCGGCGTCGATGCCATAGGCGCCGCCGCCGAAATACACCTTGTTCAGATACAGTTCGAGGATCTGGTCCTTGGTGAATTTGCGCTCGAGCGCCAGCGCCAGCACCATCTCGCGCAGCTTGCGGCCGACATCGTACTTGTTCGACAGGAAGATGGTGCGCGCGACCTGCTGGGTGATGGTCGATGCGCCCTGCAGGCGCCGGTCGGTGCCGCGATTGTCGAAGGCGAATTTGGTGATGCGCGCGAGCGCGACCGGATCGACGCCCCAATGCGAGCGGAAACGGCGGTCTTCGATCGCGACCATCGCGTCGCGCATCGGCACCGGGATCTTCGAATATTCGATCCACTCGCCATAGCTCGGCCCCAATGAGACGATCACCGTGCCGTCGGCGGCATGGACGCGGATCATCTGGCCGTTGGGCGAGGACTTGAGTTCTTCGAAGCTCGGCAGATTGGCGCGCGCGGTATAGACCGCGATCGTCAGCGCGATGAGGCCGGCGAGCGCGAGCGCGACGCCGCCGATCAGCACCCATTTCAGGATGCGGCGAAACTTGCCGGGGCGGGCGGGGGATTTTCTGGGCATCGGAAGTGGCGCGAACCTACCGGCGAACCGCGCGGCTCACAAGCTGGTCGATCGCATGACGCTCAGGCGTCGTCCGCCTCGCCGCGCGGGCGAAATTCGAGCGCGACCGAGTTGATGCAGTAGCGCAGCCCTGTCGGGGGCGGCCCGTCGGGAAAGAGGTGCCCCTGATGCCCGTCGCACCGTGCGCAACGGACCTCGGTACGCACCATGCCGTGGCTCTGGTCGCCATGTTCGCTGACATGGTCGGGCGCGATCGGGCGGGTGAAGCTCGGCCAGCCCGATCCCGAATCATATTTGTCGTCGCTGTCGAACAGCTCGAGCTGGCAGCCCGAGCAGCGGTAGACGCCATCGGCCTTGTTGTCGGTGTAGTGACCCGAAAAGGCGCGCTCGGTTCCGGCTTCGCGCAGCACATGATATTGCTCGGGCGTCAGGCGCTGACGCCACTCCGATTCGGCAAGATTGAGCTGGTCCATGGACAGAGGATGTGGTGCCCGGGAGCCTCGCCGTCAATCGGCGGCTTCATCCTTCCACGCCCACCAGAGCTGAGCGGGCGGTACGTTCCACCATTCCATGTCGGCATCGATCCGCGGGAAGTGCGGCGTCAGGAAATTGCGGACATTGGGATTGAACTGATAGACCAGAAACGCACCGCCGGGACGCAGCACGCGCTGCGTAGCCTGGGCGATCACGTCGCCCACGCCCGCGGGCAGAGTCGAGAAGGGCAGGCCCGACAGCACATAATCGGCATGTTCCGCGCCATGGTCGGCGACGATCGTGTTCACGTCCGCGGCCGAGCCGTGAATCGCCGAGAAGCGCGGATCGACGATGGTCTGGCGCAGATAGGCGACGAAATCGGGGTTGGTGTCGATCGCGATATACTTCGCGTCCGGGCCCAGCCGGTCGAGGATGTGGCGGCAGAAGGTGCCGACGCCCGGGCCGTACTCGACGAACACCTTGGTGTTCTCCCAATCGACGCGCGACAGCATCTTGCGGATGAGTTTACGCGAGGAGGGAATGATCGAACCGACCATCACCGGATGCTTGAAAAAGCCCTGAAGGAAAATCGCCTGCGGCGAGAGGGGACGCGAAGGCTTGCGCTTCGCGCGGGCAAACGTGGTCGAACCGTTCATCAACTTCCCTCTGTCGGTGTCACGTTCCTGTAGGACAGTTGCCACCGCTCTGTCATCAGGTACGTGCGCTTCTTAACGTTCTTCGCGCCGCGACGGTTGCGCGCGCAGCCGAAACGTTTCATCCAGCAACTCATGGAGGATGCGCGCGAAGGTCAGGTCGCCGTGATCTTCGTCTCGCAACGCACGGACGAGGATGCGGGAGGCTATGCCGAGGCGGCCGGGGCGATGGCCGTGCTCGCCGCGGCTCAACCCGGCTATGCTGGGGTCGAGAGTGTCCGCGACACGGGCGGGCTGGGTATCACGGTGAGTTACTGGGCCGATGACGCGAGCGCACGGGCGTGGCGCGACAATCCCGAACATGCCCGGATCCGCGATCTTGGCCGGGCGCGCTGGTATGACTGGTATGTGCTGGAGGTGACGCGGGTCGAGCGCGGCTATCGCTGGTCGCGCAAATGAATCTCGCCCGCGACCGCACTTTCCTGATCCTGTTCCTGGTGATGTTCACCATTGCCGCAGGCAACACCGCGCTGCAATCGGTGCTTCCGGCGCTTGGCCGCTCGCTCGGCGTGCACGACGCCGCGGTCGCCGCCGCCTTCTCGGTTTCGGCGTTGCTGTGGACGCTGGTCGCGCCTTTCTGGGCCAACCGCTCCGACCGGCACGGGCGGCGCAAGATGGTGCTGCTGGGACAGCTGGGTCTCACCGCCTCGCTGTTCTTCTGCGGTCTGTTCCTCGCCGCCGGGATCAACGGCTGGATCGCGCCCGCCACCGCCTTCGCCTTCTTCGTCGCGGCCCGCATGATCTATGGCGGCTTCGGTTCGGCCGCGCCGCCCGCGATTCAGGCGATCGTCGCCGCGCGCACCAGCCGTGAGGAGCGAACCCGAGCGCTGACCCTGCTCGGCTCGGCGTTCGGTCTCGGCACCATTCTCGGCCCGGCGATCGCGCCCTATCTGGTCGTCGGTGACCTGTGGCGCGGCGGGCCCACGATCGGGCTGGCCGGGCCGGCGCTGATCTTCAGCGTCGCGGCGCTGGCGATGATGCTCACCGTCGCGCGTTTCCTGTCGCGCGACGTCGACGCGCCGGTCAGCCATGGCGCGGCGTCGAGCTATCCGTCGATCGGCGGGCAGGCGAGCGGGGCCAGCGTCACCGCGGCCACCGCCGATAAGATCGAGCCGATCGGCTTTCTTGATCCGCGCGTGCGCGCATGGATGGTGTGCGGGCTGGTTCTCGGCCATGCGCAGGCAATGGCGGGGCAAGTGATCGGTTTCCTGATCATCGACCGGCTGGGGGTTCCGCCGATCGAGGCGATCGAGGCGACCGGCCTTGTCCTGATGCTCGGTGCGGGGTCGGCGCTGCTGGCGCAATGGGGAATCATTCCGTTGCTCAACCTCAACCCGCGCCAGCTGATCCTGACCGGGCTGGTGCTGAGCGCGCTCGGCTCGTTCGCCACCGGCAACGCGACGTCGCTTTATGGGATCGCCACCGGCTATGCGCTGGCGACGCTGGGCTTCGGCTTCTCGCGGCCGGGGTTCACCGCGGGCTCGTCGCTCGCGGTGGGGCAGGCGGCGCAGGGATCGGTGGCGGGCAAGGTGACGTCGGTCAACGGCGCCGCCTTCATTCTCGGCCCGTCGATCGGCGTCGCACTCTATGGCGTGTGGCGGCCGCTGCCCTATTTCACCGCGGCCGCCGCACTGGCGCTGCTGATCGCCTATGGCTGGTTCAGCCTGCGTCCTTCTTCCGGCTCTGAAGCATCCCCGGAGCGATGAACCCGATCGGGTTCAGGGCGACCGCGTCCTGCTTCATCCGCGCGACGAGCTGAGCGTATTCGGACTCCATCTCGGGCGTGACGGTCGCGCGCGAATCGGCCAGCGCGGCTTCGAAATGCGCCATCGTGACCTGCCGGTTGGAGAGCGATTCGCGTAGCGCGGCAAGACCCGCGCGGCGCACCACATCCTCCAGATCCGCGCCGGTGAACCGCTCGGTACGCTCCGCGATCGAGCCAAGATCGACGTCGTCGGCGAGCGGCATCCTGCCGGTCTGGATCTTCAGGATCCGCTCGCGTCCCGCCTTGTCGGGCACGCCGACATAGATCAGCTCATCGAGCCGGCCCGGCCGCATCAGCGCGGGGTCGATCAGGTTCGGCCGGTTGGTCGCGCCGATCACGACGACCGACTGAAGCTCCTCCAGCCCGTCCATCTCGGCGAGGATCGTGTTGACCACCCGCTCGGTGACCTGCGGCTCGCCCATTCCGGACCCGCGCGCGGGGACCAGCGAATCGAGCTCGTCGATGAAGATCACGCACGGCGCCACCTGCCGCGCACGCGCGAACAACCGGGCGATCTGCTGCTCGCTCTCGCCATACCATTTGGACAGCAGGTCGCTTGACTTGGTGGCGATGAAATTCGCCTCGGCCTCGCGCGCCACCGCCTTGGCGAGCAGGGTCTTGCCGGTGCCCGGCGGGCCATAGAGCAGGAAGCCCTTGGCCGGTCGGATGCCCAGCCGCCGGAAGGCGTCGGGATCCTTCATCGGCAGCTCGACGCCCTCCTTGAGGCGCATCTGCGCATCGTCGAGGCCGCCGACATCTTCCCAATGCACATTGGGCTTCTGCACCATCACCTCGCGCATCGCGCTCGGCTGAACGCGCTTGAGCGCCTCGACGAAATCCTCGCGGGTGACGGCCAGGGTCTCCAGCACCTCGGGCGGGATCGTCTTTTCCTCGAGGTTGAGCCTCGGCATGATCCGCCGCACCGCCTCGATCGCCGCCTCGCGTGCCAGCGCGGCGATATCGGCGCCGACAAAGCCGAAGGTGGTGCGCGCCAGCTCGGCCAGGTCGACCTTCTCGCCCAGCGGCATGCCGCGGGTGTGGATGCCCAGGATCTCGCGCCGTCCGCGCTCGTCGGGCACGCCGACCACGATCTCGCGGTCGAACCGGCCCGGCCGCCGCAGCGCCTCGTCCAGCGCTTCGGGGCGGTTGGTCGCGGCGATGATCACGACATTGGCGCGCGCCTCCAGCCCGTCCATCAGCGTCAGCAGCTGCGCGACGAGACGCTTTTCGGCCTCCCCGGTCACCTGCCCGCGCTTGGGCGCGATCGAATCGATCTCGTCGATGAAGATAATCGCGGGGGCGTTGGCGTTGGCTTCCTCGAACACCTCGCGCAGCCGCTTCTCCGATTCGCCATAGGCCGATCCCATGATCTCGGGACCGTTGATCAGGAAGAACTGCGCGTCGCTCTCGTTGGCGACCGCCCGTGCGAGGCGGGTCTTGCCGGTGCCGGGCGGGCCATGGAGCAGCACGCCCTTGGGCGGATCGACGCCGAGCCGCTGGAACAGCTCGGGATAGCGCAGCGGCAGCTCGACCATCTCGCGCAGCTGGTCGATCGTCGCGGCCATGCCGCCGATATCGTCATAGGTGACGTCGGCGCGGCGGAACTCCTTGGCCTCCTCGTAATCGGCGCGCAGCTCGATCTCGGTATTCTCGTCGATATGGACGATGCCGCGCGGCGCCGCGGAGACCACGGTCAGACGGATTTCCTGCAACGCATAAGCGGGCGCGCGCAGGTGCTGGAGCACGTTGGGCGGCATGTCCGCCACGCGCTGCTGGCCGACGGTCGAAACGGTGTCGCCTTGGCACAGGGGGCGGCCGATAAAGGTGCGCTTAAGCGCGTTGGCTGAGCCTTCGAGGCGCAGGTCCTTGCGCGCGGGCGCGAACACCACGCGTGTCGCGGGGCGGGATTCGGCGCGGCGGATCTCGACGAAGTCGCCCGATCCGACCCCCGCATTGGCGCGCTGGAGGCCGTCGATGCGCAGCAGTTCCAGCCCCTCATCCTCGGGATAGGGGAAGACCGCGCGCGCCGGCGTGGTGCGCTTGCCGACGATCTCGATCACGTCGCCCTGCTGAAGCCCCAGCTCGGTCATCAGCGTGCGCGGGAGATGGGCAAGGCCACGGCCGCTGTCCTCGGGCCGTGAATTCGCGACCTGAAGCTTGCGTGTCGGGGTATCGGTATCGGCCATCGGCTCTCCTTCCCTGCGGTCCTGCGGCCCAAACGACCTTGGAGGGTGAGCGCGCCAGATAGGCACGCGGTTCCGGATCGCCTAGTCAGGCTACCGTTTCGCCAGCGATTCGGGCAAAAAAAAGGGCCGGCCCAAGGGGGCCAGCCCATGAAAGGTTTAGGAGAGGATGCCTGAAAGGCACGTCCTATGTGCAGTGCGGCGAATTATGTTGCAAGTGCGAAAAGATCGTATGATGATTGCAGTTTCTGCAATCTGTAACAATCGCGGTTTACTGCCAATGTAACCGTTGTCAGGCCGCTTACCCTGATAATCAGTTGCAAACGGATACGCTGCACCACACAAAAAGATATGCGAAGGCTGCCACCCCTCACCGCCATCGAGGCGTTCGTTCAGGTCGCACGGCTTGGCTCGGTAAAGGCTGCCGCGGAGGAGCTTGCGCTCTCTTCACCCGCGCTTAGCCGCCGTGTGCAGGCGCTGGAACGCTTCATCGGCAAGCAATTGTTCGAGCGGCGGCATCAGGCGATGAAGCTGAACGCCGAGGGCGAGCGGCTTCTCGGACTGATCGCGCCCGCGCTCGATTCCATGAGCGACGCGATCGAGGGGATGACCAGCGGGGTCGAGCTGCTGCGCCTGCGTCTCGGCACGCCCGCGTTGTTCGCGACGCAACGGCTGCTCCCGCACCTGGGTGCGTTGCGTGCAATGCACCCGCAACTCCATCTCGACATCGATACCGGCGGGCACGGCATGTCGCGGCTGGGCGACGGGCTCGACGCCGCGATCGTGCTCGCGCGCGATATCGATACCCTGCTCTATGGCCGGCGGCTCGACCGTAATCGCATCCGTCTTGTCGCGGCGCGGCATTTGGTGGAGGGGCCGAACGCGATTCGGCGCCCCGAACAGCTCGACGGCATGACCGTGATGGTCCATCGCGACATGGCCGACAGCTTCGAGATCTGGCGCGACGCGCTCGGGGTTCCGGATATCGAACCGGTCGCGGTCGACCTGTTCGATTCGGGTTCGTTGCTGCTCGAGGCCGCGGCGCAGGGCGTCGGCATCGCCTTCATGCTCGATTCGCACGTCGTCCTGGACGACGACCCGCGCATCGCCACGCTGTTCGAGCCGGTGGTGAAGAGCCCCTATTCCTACTGGTTCGTCTGCCGTCCCCGCGCGCTCGAGCAGCGCCCGGTCAAGCTGTTCCACGACTGGATGATCGGCACGATCGAACTGGAGAATTGAGTTGTTGTTGGTCGGCTTTGCCGATGCTGCACCGGCCCGCTCCCACGCCCGGTCACTCATCAAGATACACTGAAATGGGT
>DATIGZ010000289.1:0-2319 GCA_035481255.1 Sphingomonas sp.
CGGTGTACGCTGCCCTTCGTGCAATGGCCGCGCCCGCCGGTCGAGGCCCCGGAGAGCCCCGACATTGATCCGCTGCGCCCGGATGGCGCCACTTGCCCCAAGGATATTCAATGGGCCGTCCCGCCGCGCGGGGACTATCCGGCGGCGTTCCAGCGTCGTGGGATCGAGGGGTGGGCGATCGTGCGGTTCGACCTTGCGCCGGGCGGGCGGTCCGGCAACGCCACGGTGATCGCGAGCGAACCCGCGGCGATTTTTGGCCAGCGAGCGCAATTCGCCCTGTCCGGCGCGCGTGCGGAGGGAATTGTTTCCGGCCTTACCGGCTGTGTCGAGCGCGTGCGCTTCCGGATGCCCGCCTGACCGGGGGGGCGGTTTGACAGTTCGGCGCGTTCGCAGCACCCTTTCGGTGTGGAAATTGGGGGAGGGGGAATGCGCAGTATTCTCATCGTTCTGGCGACCGCCGGCGTGCTGGCTGGGGCTGTTCCCGTCAGCGCGCAGGACGAGATCATCGTCACCGGAGTGCGCAAACTCGTCCGTGACGACGATGAGGATCGCGTCGTCGAAAAGCCGGTCGTCACGCCCGCTGCGGTTCAGATGTTGCGCCGCACTGCCGATTTCGCCGTGCAGCAGGTGATCGTCGTCAGCGACACGGTCGATGAGGGGGAGGCGCACAAGGAAGTGCAGGCGATGATGCGCAAGGCGATCGACCTGTCCGCCGGATCCGGCGTGCAACTCGCCAGCGGCGAGATCATCGTCGAGCCGCTCAATGCCGGCAACTACAAGGACCTCAAGATCGAGGAGATCGACGAGGATGAGATCAGCGGCGAGGCGGTGAAGTTCCTCGTCAAGGTACCGCTGGTGCCGGGCATTGATGCCAGGGCGGCGCTCGCGCGGATCGACAAGTTCGTGAAGGCCGTTCCCGCGGTCGGCCGCGCCGAGATGAAGGCCTATAGCGAGCTCACCCTCTCGGTCGTCGATCCCGAGCAATATCGCGGCGCGATCATCGATCTGGTGGCGAAGGACACGAGCAGCACCAGCGGACGCTTCGGCACGGGCTATGGCGTCGAGGTCACCGGGCTGGACAAGCCCGTCCAGTGGAAGCGCGCGGGCCTGACCGAGGTGCAATTGTTCCTGCCCTCGAACAGCACCGTGCGGCCGCGCAGCTGAGCAGGGGAGAAAAGCAATGCGGATCCTGTCCAGAGTCCTGATCGTCCTGACCCTTACCGCGAGCGCCGCGCCGGCGTTCGCGCAGGAAGTGATCGTCACCGCGTCCCGCCGCGCGCCCGGCAGCTATGGCGGCTATGCCGTGGATATGGGTGTGACTCCCACGCAGCGCTCGGTCATCAGTCTGAAGCGCAGTGCCGACTATGTCGTGCAGACAGTATGGCTCACGGGCGACACGCGCGAGGCGGCGAAGCGCAAGGAGGAGCTTGAGGCGACGTTGCGCAGCACGATCGACAGCGCGGGCAAGGCGGGGGTTGAACTCGCGGTCGGCGACTATGTCGTCCAGCCGCTGACGCTGACCAACTATAAAAGCCTCAACTATGTCGGGGACGGCCGGCCCGATACGGCGCGCGCGAACTTCCTGGTCAAGGTGCGGCTGACGCCCGGCATGGGTCTCAACGCGGCCAAAGCGCAGATCGCGAAGTTCGTGGAATCGGTGGCGAAGACCGGACGCACCACGCTTGCGGTGGCGGGCGAGCCGACGCTGAGCGTGGTCAATCCCGATCAGTATCGCGGCGCGATCATCGACCTGATCGCCGCCGACGCCGCGGAACAGGTGAAGCGATTCGGCGCGGGCTATGGCGTGGACGTGGTTGGCTTGGACCGCCCGGTCGAGTGGGCGCGCGCTGGGATGACCGAAGTGTTCCTGTACCTGCCCGCGGCCTATACGGTGCGAAAGCCCTGAAGCCTTAGCCCCGGACGCGCATCAGCCCTTCCTGCGCGGTGCTCGCCACCAGCCGCCCGTCACGGGTGAAGATGCGGCCGCGATTGAAGCCCCGCGCATGACCCGCCCACGGGCTGTCGGTGGCGTAGAGCAGCCATTCGTCCGCGCGGAACGGCTCGTGCAGCCACACCGCATGATCGAGGCTCGCCGACTGGAAATTGGGCGTGAACCAGTTGACCGCGTGCGGCAGCGACGAGGTGCCGAGCAGCGACATGTCCGATGCGAAGGACAGCACCGCGCGATGCAGCGCGGGATCGTCGGGCAGCGGCGCGATTGCGCGGAACCATGTGTACGAGAGCGGCGGCGCCTTTTTGGGATCCAGCCAGTCGCGCTCCGCGACAGGGCGGATTTCGATCGGACGGCGGCGCAGGAAG
>DATIGZ010000290.1:0-11641 GCA_035481255.1 Sphingomonas sp.
CCCGCGGCCGTGGCGTGGTGGCGCGATTTCACCGCTCGCCCGCATTTCGGCTTTACGGATTTGCTCCTGCTTCTCGCCGGAGCGGCGGGCGCGGTGCTGCTCGCGCGCTTCGCGTCGGTGCCGATACTCTATGCGGCGGTGAGCGCCGGCGCGTTCCTGCTCGGTGTGGTGATCCGCATTCGCTATATCGCGCCATGGCGGTTGCGGCGCGAGATGGCGGAAGAGGATTCGCCGCCGCCCGGCCGTTTGTGGCGTTTCGGCCTATGGTCGGTCGCGGCGGTTGCGGCGATCGCGCTGCCGATCGATGCGTGGAGTGCCGCGGCAATCGCGGGAATGGCGCTGGCCGGCGCGCTGTGGATATCGGCCGCGGACGGGGTCCAGCGGGAAGGCCATTTCTTTTGGATCTGGCTGATCGGGCTGGGCGCGCTGGGCGCGCTGAGCGGGACGGCCTTCTTCGCCATGACAGGCCCGCAACAGACCGTGCTGGCCACGCTGGTCTTTACCGGTGGGCTGATCGCCCTGTCGGCGCGCTGGACGCTGGCGGAGATGCTCGCGCCGCGTCCGCGGGTGTTCGCGCTGACCGGCGTCGCGCTGCTGGTCGGAGGAGCGATCGCGCGTTCGATCCTCACCCCCGCTCCGCCGCCATTGTTGCACTGGGGCGCCGCCGCGATTGCCGGGCTGGTGCTGCTCGACGGGCTTCGCGCGGCGGTCGGCCGGTCTCGCGCGAGCGCGCTGGCGACGCTGTTGAGCTGGGGCTTGTGGATCGCGATGGCTGCCGCCGCAATCGTCTCGACCCCGGCATCCGAGCGCGCCCTTACATCCCCGGATCCGATGGTTCGGCTTGAGCAGCGCGAGCCCGCGTTCGCGGCGCTCAAGCAGGGCAATCCCGGCCTTCATTCGGCGATCGCGCTGCTGGTGCGGCAGGAGGCGGACGGCGCCAAGACTTCCGCAGAGGTATCGCGTGAGATCGATCGGCTCGCCAACCGCGCTTATTTTGAGCGGTTGCCGGCCGCGCCGGCGGCGCTGATCGCGGCGGAAATGACCATTCGCCTCGAGCGGCTGCGTGAATATCGTGCGCGCGACGTGCAACGCTGCGCGTCGGGCGGCGAGGATGGCAAGCCGGGTAAGGTCAGCGAGAAGCTACGCGAGCGCCATTATCGCCATGGTCTGCGGGTCGCCGGAAGCCGGCCCGCCGACGCCGCCGACCTTGCCGCGGGGCGCGAGATCGCGGGGGACGAGATGCTGCGGCTCGCCACGCGCGGTGACGCGGGCCGGGCGGCGTGGCTGCAGCGCGCGATGGCCGGTAGCGACGCCGCGGCGAAATGCGACGCGCGCATCGCCTTCCTCGAAGTGCTGGTCGCGCAGCCCGACGCGGACATCGCCAAAACGATGCGGCCCGCGCTTACCGCGCGGGCCGAACCGGATTCAGCGAAGAAGAAATAGGCTGCTCAGGCGCCTTGAGGCGCCGGATTTCCAAACGGCCCCTTGGGGCGCCGCGTCTTGGGGATCGAGGTTCCCGCCGCCGTGACGGGGCCCTTCAGCGTGGCCGGATCGGGCCGCCCGATATCGCCGTCGGCGAGCAGCTTCTTGATCTCCTCGCCCGACAGCGTCTCATATTCGAGCAGCGCGCCGGCCAGCGTATGGAGCTGGTCGAGATGTTCGGTCAGCACTTCGCGCGCGCGGGTCAGGCCGCCTTCGACCGTCGAGCGGATCTCATGATCGATCAGCTGCTGGGTCTCGTTCGACATGTGCCGCGGCTGCGACGCCGAATAGCCGAGGAACGATTCGCCCTCGGGCTGGGCGTACTCGACCGGGCCGACCTTGTCCGACATGCCCCATTTGGTGATCATGTCGCGGGCGAGGCCGGTGGCGTACTGGATGTCGCCCGACGCACCCGACGAGACCTTGTCGTAACCGAAGATGATCTCCTCGGCGACGCGGCCGCCCATCGCCACGGCGAGGTTCGCGTACATCTTGTCGCGGTGATAGCTGTAGCTGTCCCGCTCGGGCAGGCGCATGACCATGCCCAGCGCGCGGCCGCGCGGGATGATCGTCGCCTTGTGGATCGGGTCCGATGCCGGCTCGTGCAGGCTGACGATGGCGTGGCCGGCCTCGTGATAGGCGGTCATGCGCTTCTCGTCGTCGGTCATGACCATCGAACGCCGCTCGGCGCCCATCATGACCTTGTCCTTGGCTTCCTCGAACTCCTGCATCGCGACCAGCCGCTTGCCCTTGCGCGCGGCCATCAGCGCAGCCTCGTTGACGAGGTTGGCGAGATCGGCGCCCGAGAAGCCCGGCGTGCCGCGCGCGATGGTGCGCGCATCGACGTCGGGCGCCAGCGGCACCTTCTTCATATGGACCTGAAGGATCTTGACGCGGCCCTCGATGTCGGGGCGCGGCACCACGACCTGACGGTCGAAACGGCCCGGACGCAGCAACGCGGGGTCGAGCACGTCGGGACGGTTGGTCGCGGCGACGATGATGATGCCTTCATTGGCCTCGAAGCCGTCCATCTCGACCAGCAGCTGGTTGAGGGTCTGCTCGCGCTCGTCATTGCCGTTGCCGAGGCCCGCGCCGCGATGGCGGCCGACCGCGTCGATTTCGTCGATGAAGACGATGCACGGCGCCGACTTCTTGGCCTGTTCGAACATGTCGCGCACGCGGCTGGCGCCGACGCCGACGAACATCTCGACGAAGTCCGAGCCGGAGATGGTGAAGAACGGCACGCCCGCCTCACCTGCAATTGCACGTGCGAGCAGCGTCTTGCCGGTGCCGGGCGAGCCGACCAGCAGCGCTCCCTTGGGGATCTTGCCGCCGAGGCGGGCGAATTTGGTCGGATCCTTGAGGAACTCGACGACTTCCTCCAGCTCCTCGCGTGCCTCGTCGATGCCGGCGACGTCGGCGAAGGTGACCTTGCCTTCCTTCTGAGTCAGCAGCTTGGCGCGCGACTTGCCGAAGCCCATTGCGCCCGAGCCGGAACCCTTCTGCATCTGGCGCAGCACGAAGAAGGCGATGCCGAGGAAGAGCAGGAACGGCAGCGAGTTGTACAGCATGTACATCCAGATCGACGGCTGTTCCTCCGGCCGCGCGCTGATCGTCACGCCTTTCTCGCGCAGCGTCGGGATCAGCTGCGGGTCGGGCACGGTGTTGGTGCGGAACTTGCTGTCATTGGTCAGCGTGCCGGTGATCACCGTCTGGCTGACATTGACTTCCTTGACTTCGCCCCCCTGAACCTTGTCGAGGAAGGTCGAGTAGGGGATCGTCGTCCCGGCGCTCTGACCCGGACGGTCCATGAACGACACGAACAGTGCCAGCGCGGCCAGAATGCCCACCCAGATGAGCAGGCTCTTCATCCACGGGTTGCCGCCGTTATTGTCGGGGCCCTGCTGCTTGTCGTTGTCGTTCATTCCGATTCCGGTGCCATGATTCCACGATAAGATAGGGTGTGGCAGGTTAATGGCAATGGAACAGCTTCGATCAGAGTGATCGGCGCGGTGGAGCGGGGGTGAGGCGCCATCCGCCATCGCGTTCGGGCGATACCAGCACGCCCGCCTGTGTCGCGGCCCTTCCCGCCGCCAGCGCGTCGAGCAGCGCCTCGACATTGGCGGAGTCGGAAAAGGCGGGAGCGGCGATGCCATGTGCCGCGCGCACCGCCGCCACCGCGCCGCGTACCAGCCGCCGCTGCATCTCGCGCGGGAGTCCGGCGGCGCGCAACAGCCCCTTGCCCGGTGACCAGCGCTCGGCGCGCAGCGTCTCGGCGAACATGTCCAGCGCGGCTTCTGCCTCGCCAAGACAGGCCGCGGAGCGGGCGAGCGCGGCGGCGTCGAGCATCGGCTGCCCGGCCAGCAGCGCGCGGAACCGCGTGCGGTCATGGCGCGGATCGTCGTTGGACGGGTCGTCCACCCAGGGCGCGCCCGCCGCGACGGTGACCGCGCGCAGATCGTCGCGCCGCCAACCCAGCAGCGGACGCAGCAACAGCGTATCCTGCTCGAAGCGCCATGGCCGGATCCCGCTGAGTCCCGCGACGCCCGAGGCGCGGTTGAGGCGCATCAGCAGTGTTTCGGCCTGATCGTCGGCATGATGCGCGGTGAGCAGCGCGACGGCGCCTGTCGCCTGTGCCCATGCCGTCAGCGCTTCGTAGCGGGCCTCGCGGGCCTGTCTCTGGATGCTCGCCCCCGCGATCGGCGCGGAAGGTGCCAGCGTCGCGTGCGGGACGCCCAGCCGGGCGCAGATTTCCGCCACCAGCGCGGCTTCCGCAGCGGCGTCGGAGCGCAGGCCGTGATCGACCGTGGCCGCGACAACCTGTCCGGGAAAGGCCGCGGCGGCGAGCAGCAGCATGGCCATGCTGTCGGCGCCGCCCGATACGGCGAGCGCGATCGCCGCACCGGCGGACACGTCTTCGCCCGCCGCCCCGGCAAACAACCGGCGGAGGTCATCGGCGAACCGCTCGACCCTTGCGGGATCGAGCGAATTCAACGGCTTACTTGCACTTGCTGGCGGTGCGGCCGGTGGCGACATCTTTCTTCATCGCGTCGGACAGCCGGTCGCCATAGACTTGGGTCAGCTCGTCATAGACCTTGCAGACCTCGCTCGCGGGCTTCTTCATCTTCACCAGCGCCTGGGCGAGATAGTAGAGCGAATCCGGCGCGCGCTCGCCGTTCGGCATCTTCTGATAGCTCTCGAAAAAGGCGGTCGCGGCGAGTGCCGGCTTGCCCTGATCCAGCAGCGCGCGGCCGAGCAAGTTCTGCGAATAGCTGGCGCGGCGGTGCTTGGGATATTTCTGGACCACCGTGCGCAACTCGGGGATCGCCTTGTCGTACTGCTTCGCCTGCCACAGGCGATAGCCATAGACATAGCCGTCCTCGGCCGGGTCATCGGTCCTGGGCCGGTCGACCGCCACCGCCGGGGTCGTCACGACCGGGCCGCCGACCGCGGGGCGCGTCGGCGCCGGACGGGTCGAACCCGTCGCCGCGACATCGTCCTCCGCCGGGGCGGCGCCCGCTTCGAGCGCCTTCAGGCGCGCGTCGGTCGAACGCTTATAGGTGTTGAACGCCTCCTCGAGCTGGCGCACGCGATACTGGGTCTGCTCGATCTGCCCGGTCATCGAGGAGAGCTGTGATTCCACCGCGCTGACGCGGGCGTTGAGATCGGCGACCGCGCTGGTCGCGGGAATGCCGGGGGCGCCCTGCTGCTGCTGGGGCGGGGTGATCTGCGGCTCGATCGTCTGACCCGCGCCGCCCGGAAACACCTTGCGCTGCACCGCGCGCATCTCGCGCTCAAGCCGGTCGACACGGCCTTCGACCCCGGTCTGCGCCGCCGCCGGCATCGCCACGCTCGCCAGCGCGGCAACCGCCGTGCCCAGCAACGCCATCTTTCCCATCAAACGCATCGAAATCCCCGCAGGCGCTAACATCGTCAACGCCCTATACATCACATGCCGAATCTGTCGCCACGCTTTACGGCGCGGTCGAGTTTCCGCCCGTCTGAGTTTGCGGCTCGGGCGTCACCGGCACCGGCTGCGCGGGCGGATCGAACGCGGGGCGGAAGGCGGGCGGCAGCGGCCGCTGCGTCCGTGCCTTGGGGCTGGCGCTCGCGGCCGGGGCGGGCGTCGCGCCTGTAACGGGTGTGGCAGCGGGCGCCGTGCCGCCGCCGCGCGCCTGCAACGCCGCCGCGCTGATCGGCACGTCCTTGATCGCGCGGCCGGGCGTGCCGAGCGGGGCGACGTCCGACCCGTTGATCGTCACGCGAACCGCCTCGGGGCGGCCAAGATTGATCATCGGGCCATTGGCGTCCCGGGGCACGTCATAGCGTTCCCCCGCCGCCATTTCCTTTTCGAACAGGCGCGTGCCCGCCGCGTCATAGATGCGCAGCCACACCGCCTCGGTCGCGATCAGCGTGACCTGGCCGCCGCCCGTCACCGCCGCGGCGGGGGAAGGCGTAGCGGCGGGCGCGGCGACCGGAGTCTCGGTCGGCGCCGGCTCGGGATCGGCGCCGCTGCTGCGGAACAGATCGGTGCCGTACCACAGGCCGACCGCGGCCAGCAGCAGCACCGCGATCACCGAACCGGCCCAGACGAGGCCGCTCGATGGCTCGCGCACCGGATCCTCGGGATCATAGCTTTCATAGGCCTCGCGCGCGGCGAACATGCTCGACGTCTCGGCGCGCAATTCCTTCGCCAGCGCCACTTCGTCCGCGCCGATCGCGCGGGCATAGGCCTTGACGAAGCCGACGGCATAGGTGGGCGAGGGCAGGCCCGAATAGTCGGAGGTCTCGATCGCCTGCAAATGGCGCAGCGGAATACGGGTGCGCGCGGCAATATCGGACAGCTCAAGCCCCTGCGCCTGCCGCGCATCGCGCAGCTTTTCACCGACCTTCTCAGGGAAGAGTGTCGGGTTCTCGCCGGGTTCGCCGTCCATTCAATCTTACTCCGGTCGCACTGGGATCAATCCAGGGGGATGCAGGCCGCGTCGGGGTGTCCAACACCGCACCCGCGCTGTCAACGCTGGCGGCGGGAAAAGCGCCGTAAATCAGGCGAGCTCGACCCCATGGTCGTTGGCCCATTGCTCCAGCGCCGCGCGCATGTCCTGCGGCGGACGCTTCAGCATCCCGGACATCGCTTCGATCAGCGCGGGCCGGTCGAGCGAACGCACCATCGCCTTGATCGGCCCGACCGCGGCCGGGGTGATCGACAGCCGTTCGATGCCCAGCCCGATCAGCGCCATCGCCTCCAGCGGCCGGCCGCCCATCTCGCCACACACCGCCAGCGGCACGCCCGCTTCCGCCGCCTCGCCCGCGACGCGGCGCAGGAAGCGCAGGATCGACGGGCTGAGCCAGTCGTAGCGCACTGCCAGCTTGGGATGCGCGCGGTCGGCGGCGAACAGGAACTGGGTCAGGTCGTTGGTGCCGACCGAGAGGAAGTCGATATTGGGCAGCAGGATGTCGAGCACTTCGGCCAGCGCCGGCACTTCGAGCATCGCGCCGTAGCGGATGTGCAGCGGCAGCTTGTGCCCGCGCGCCTCCAGCCATGCCCGCTGCGCTTCGAACAGCGCGCGCGCCTGATCGAACTCCCAGGGTTCGGACACCATCGGGAACATGACGTTGAGCGTGCGTCCGGCGGCGGCCTCCAGCAACGCGCGCGCCTGCACCTTCATCAGGCCTTCGCGGTCGAGCGCGAGACGCAGCGCGCGCCAGCCCATCGCCGGATTCTCTTCCTCGCCATTCTCGTCATGGTCGAGATAGGGCAGCGCCTTGTCGCCGCCGATATCGACCGTGCGGAAGGTGACCGGGCGTTCGCCCGCGGCCTCCAGCACATCCTTGTACAGCCGCCGCTGACCTTCGCGCTGGGGCAGGGTGGCTGAGACGAGGAACTGGAATTCGGTGCGGAACAGCCCGATACCGTCGGCGCCGGTCAGGTCGAGCGCGGCGACGTCGTCGCGCAGGCCGGCATTGACCATCACGGTCAGCCGGTGCCCGTCCTTCGTGACCGGCGCCTCGTTCTTGAGCGCGGCGAAGGCGGCGCGGCGCTTCTGCGTGACCAGCAGCTTGGCGTCGAACGCCTCTTCCATCGCCGCGGTGGGGCGGATGATCAGCGTATCCTCGGTCACGTCGACCAGCAGCTTGTCGCCCTCGGCGATCAGGCGGCGGATATCCTTGACCCGGCCCAGCACCGGCACGCCCATCGCGCGGGCGACGATGGTGACGTGCGCGGTCAGCGACCCCTCTTCCAGCACCACGCCTTTAAGGCGGCGGCGATCGTACTCGAGCAGCTCCGCGGGACCGAGGTTGCGCGCGATCAGGATCGAATCCTGCCGCAGGCCAAGCTGCGCGGCGGTGCCAAGCTGCCCCGACACGATGCGCAGCAGCCGGTTGGACAGGTCCTCCAGATCGTGCATGCGGTCGCGCAGCAGCGGATCGTCGATCTGGCGCATGCGCATCCGGGTGCGCTGCTGGACGCGCTCGATCGCGGCCTCGGCGGTCAGGCCGCTGTCGATCGCTTCGTTGATGCGGCGGCTCCAGCCTTCGTCATAGGCGAACATCTTGTAGGTCTCGAGGACCTCCTCATGCTCGCCGCCGACGCCGAATTCGGCCTGGCTGGTCATCCGGTCGATCTGCTCGCGCATCTTGTCGAACGCGGCATAGACGCGGTGGCGCTCGGCCTCGGTGTCCTCGGCGACGGTATGCTCGATGGTGATGCGCGGCTGGTGGAATACCGCCGCGCCCGCCGCCATGCCCTCGACCAGCTTGAAACCCGGCACGCGCGCCGTCGCGGTGGACTGGGGGCGGGTCGATCCGCCGCCGCCCGCCGGATCGATCAGCCCGGCATTGGCGATCAGCTCCGACAGCACCATCGCGACGGTTTGCAGCGCCTCGATCTCGACTTCGTCATATTTGCGCGGATCGGCATGCTGCACCGCCAGCACGCCCACCGCACGCTCCTTGCGGATGATCGGCACGCCGGCATAGCTGTGGAAGCGCTCCTCGCCCGTTTCGGGGCGATAGGCGAAATCGGGGTGCGCGGCGGCTTCGTCCAGGTTGAGCGTTTCGACGTTCGCCGCGATCGTGCCGGTGAGGCCCTCGCCCAGCGCCAGCTTGGTGACGTGCACCGCCTCCTGCGCCAGCCCGCGGGTCGCGAACAGCTCCAGTACGCCCTCGCGCAGCAGGTAGATCGAACAGACCTCGCTGTGCAGCGCCTCGCCGATGATGTTGACCACCGAATTGAGCTTCGCCTGCGCCGCCGATCGCGACGCCATCACATCGTGCAGCCGTGTCAGGATTTCGCGGGCGGAGGCGGCGGCGGAAACGGGCATGGTATCGCGCTATCAGATCGATGCGGGCGCGCCAATCGGTTCGGCGCGTTCGCTGAACCGGGAACGAAGTTTCAGTGTGCTCGGCGAACCGGCAACAAAGCTTCAGCGCGCGGCGAGGACGGTCGGTCCGCCCGTGACGGTGGCGTTCGCGGTGAATACGGTGTGATCGTAGGCGAGCTTCTGCGTCGCCAGCGTGCCCGCATGCCACGCGGCGAGGTCCGTTCGGTAACGGTCGTAGCGCGCGTAGAATGCGCCAAAGGGCTGGTCGATCGCCGCCAGCGCGGTGACAGCGAACGCATCGATCGATCCGGCCGGCAGCGCCGCCGCCTGATGCAGCAGCGGCCCGGCCTGCGCGCAGAACCGCGCCAGCACGGGCGGCTGGGCGAAATAGTTGTAGAGCCGCGTCATCGCCGGATCGAACGACGCCATGCCGCCATGTTCGGCGGTCAGCGTGCGGTGCGCCGCCGCGAGCGCGTGGCGGTGGGTGGCGAGCAGCTGGTTATAGGCGGGCGCGAGCGCGGCGTCGGGGCAGTTTAGCGCCGCGACGTTGAACGCCGCGCGCAGATGCCACACGGCGCCCGCCGCGGAGACGTTGCGGTTGGGCGTCGCATAGCTGCCGTCGGCCAGCCTCGCCGGGATCGTCAGCCCCGACGCCGCGCCGTCGGGCGGGACGGGGGCCGCGCTTCGCACGGGTGCGGGGACTGGAGCCGGAAGCGCGGGGGCCGCCGCCTGTTTTTGTCCGGCGCACCCCGCAAGGGCGGCCGCAGCGGCAAACGAAGCGAGGACGCGGTACGACATACCGCCATCCAATCACGCCGTGGTAAAATTGCCGTTAACCGCGAGCCGGCGCCAAACAGGCTCAGACGGCGCGCTTCTCCAGCGCGTGCGCGGCCTCGGCCATCAGCTGGGCGATGATCTCGGCGACCGGCTCTTCCTTCGTGACCATGCCGACCGACTGGCCCGCCATCAGCGATCCGTTATCGACATCGCCCTCGATCACCGCGCGGCGCAGCGCGCCGGCCCAGTAATGCTCGATCTGGAGCTGAGCTTCCATCATCTCGACCTTGTTCTCGTCAAGCAGCTGGGCGACCTCGCGCTGCTTGGCGGTGAACAGCTCGGACGATGCGTTCTTGAGCGCGCGCACCGGAATCACCGGCAGGCGCGGGTCGATCTGAACGCTGGCGACGGCGTCGCGCGCGCTGGCGCGGAAGAACGCCTTCTTGAAATTGGGATGCGCGATGCTCTCGGTCGCGCAGGCAAAGCGCGTGCCGAGCTGAACGCCCGCCGCGCCCTGATCGAGATAGCCGGCGATCGCCTCGCCGCGCCCGATCCCGCCCGCGACGAACACCGGCACCTGGCTCGCGACCTCGGGCAGGATTTCCTGCGCCAGCACGCTGGTCGACACCGGGCCGATATGCCCGCCGGCTTCCATTCCCTCGACCACCAGCGCGTCGACGCCCGAGCGGATCAGCTTCTTGGCGAGGCTGAGCGCGGGGGCGAAGCAGATGAGCTTGGCGCCATTCCCCTTGATCGCGTCGAGCGAGCCCGCGGGCGGCAGCCCGCCCGCCAGCACGATGTGCGTGACATTGTGCTTGGCGCAGACTTCGATCAGATCGAACAGCTGCGGGTGCATGGTGATGAGGTTCACGCCGAACGGCTTGTCGGTCAGCGCCTTGGTACCCGCGATTTCCGCGTCGAGCAGCTCGGGCGTCATCGCGCCGCATGCGATCAGCCCGAAGCCGCCCGCGTTCGAGATGGCGGAGACGAGGTTGCGCTCGCTCACCCACGACATCGCGCCGCACAGGATCGCGGTCTTGCTGCCCAGAAACTCGACGCCGCGCGCCATGCGGCGTGCAAGCCGCTCTTCCCCAATGCTCATCGCGCGGGCCTAGCCGGGTGAGGGGGTTTGAGGCAAGCGGCGAGATTACGCATGGACAGCGTTGTCGGCGGGGCGATCCGGCTTTAGGACACGCCGCATGATGCACCGCCGCTCCCTGCTCGCCGCCGCTGCCGCGCTTCCCGTCGCCGCTTGCGCGCCCCGCGCCACCGCGCCGCGCAAGCCGCTGCGCGCCGTCACCTTCAACATCTGGCACGACGCGGGCAACTGGCCGCTGCGCCTCAAGCTGATCACGGACGTGCTGCGTGCCGCCGATGCCGACGTCATCGCGCTTCAGGAAGTGCTTCAGGATTCGAAGAAGAACCTGCCCAATCAGGCGGAGACGATCGCCGCCGCGCTGGGTGGCTACTCGGTCCACTTCACGTCTACCGCCCCGCTCGACGCCGCCAACCGCTATGGCAATGCGATCCTGACTCGACTCCCGGTCCTCGCCACCGACACGATCAAGCTCGAGCCGCTGGCCGACAGCCGCACCGCGATCCGCGTGCGCGTCGACCATGGCGGCCGGCCGGTCGATGTGGTCAACACCCATCTCGCCTGGCAGCCCGATCAGGGGTCGATGCGCGCGCAGCAGATCCGCGGGTTGCTCGACTGGTTGCCGCGGGATGAGGTGCCGCTGGTGCTGATGGGCGACTTCAATGCGCCGCTCGACGAAGCGCCGCTCGCCCAGATCGCGGTCCGCGGTCTCGATCCCGCGCTCAGACCGGGCGCGACCGACACCACGCTGGTGGTCTCACGCGGGCACAAGCCGCGCGTGATCGACCATATCTTCGCGGACCCGCGCGCCTTCGCCGTCAGCGACGCGCGCCGCATCGCCGATGCGGTGGCGGGCGAGTTCCCGTCGGATCACTATGGCGTGGCCGCGACGCTCACCCCGCGCTAAGGCTTGATATGAAGGCCGCCCCGGCCCGCTCCCCCACCCGGCCACCCATAGGAT
>DATIGZ010000291.1:0-1578 GCA_035481255.1 Sphingomonas sp.
GGCGGCTGCCGCTTCGGCGGCGACACGCTTGGCAGCGCGCTTTTCTTCTGCGGCCGCTTCGCGCGCGCGTGCGCGAGCGGCGCGTGCCGCCTGCTCGGCCTCATCAATGGGTGGCTTTGCCCGCAACCGCGCCAGCGCCGCGCTTTTCGCGCGTGCGGCAAGTGCCACGCGTTCCTGAAAGCCGGGTTCCCGATACGCTACCATTTGCCGATCTCCCGCGGGCCGATTACCGGCCCATCCCGGTCGGGAAGCGGGCGACCTTGCCGGTGATCACTTTCGATCCATAGACCTTGGCGACGCGCGCAGTATCGTCGGTATTGTTCATCACGACACGCGTGCCGCCCGACGGCAGGGCCTCGATCGCGCTGATCGGTACGTTGTGCTTGGCGCAGGCGGCGATGACAGCGTCTTTGGTGGCATTGATGTTGAGTGCTCTGGACATTGGGTCTCCATTCGCAGGGGGAGAGGGCAAGGGGCGCCCGTTCGGGCACCCCTTGCCGGTTTGGGTCAGGCGGACTGGAGATTGACGGCCGAGGTCTTGCCGCGGTTGTCGGTCTCGAGTTCGTAGGTGACGCGCTGATCCTTATCGAGCGTGCGCATCCCGGCGCGTTCCACCGCCGAGATATGGACGAAGGCGTCGTTACCGCCGCCCTCGGGCGCGATGAAGCCGAAGCCCTTGTCAGGATTGAAGAATTTTACGGTTCCGGTGATCATGATTGGGTTCCTTTGTCCCATGTGGCGGGCATGCGCCAACGCGGCGCATCCCGGCTACGGCGAGGCTAGAAATGGACAAAGGGAGGAGCCTAGGCGGCCCAATATCCGTCGCAGGCGACGTCAGCGCAGACTGTATAGCATGTAATTATCTGAAATAGAAATTTGCCGATCATATGATCGAATAATGTGGGGTGCTGGGGTGGATTGGGCCGTCGATCGCCAAAAATGCCCTGTCATTTTACACGGATTTTGGTCGGAATGATCAATATTGTTTCGGTATAGGCGAGGCTGGGAATGGCCGTAGCCACACCCAGCCTCGGGACTGTTTCAGTCCTCGACTTCCTTGGCCAGCGCTTCGAGCAGCTCGCGGCAACCCTGCTCGCGCATCGTGCCATCGTCATGGCCGTCGAGATAGGTGCCCTGCTCGGTCTGGACGAGCAGCGTCCCGCCATCCTTCTCGACGAGTTCGATCGTGGTCAGCGACGCGGACATCGGCGCGCCTTCCATCGCCATGCGGTAGCAATAGACGAGCCGCTCGCCGGGCAGGATGTCCTGGTAGATGGTCTCGTTGAGGATCTCCGGCCCGCCCTGATAAGCGAAGCGCGAACGCTCATGGCCGCCGACCTCGAAGGCGGGGGAGTATTCGAAGATTTCCCATCCTTCGCCCTCGATCAGCCAGCGGCGCTTGGCCTCGGGGTCAGCGAACGCTCCGAACACGCGTTCCGGGCTGGCGTTGTAGAAGCGCTCGAGGCGGAAGGTGCTGTGCACGGCGGGCTTGGTTGCGGTCGTTTCGGTCATGGCTTGTCTCCGGTTTCGTTGAGAAAGGCGGCCAGCCGGTCGAGCTTGCGTTCGGACGGGTGGCGC
>DATIGZ010000292.1:0-5151 GCA_035481255.1 Sphingomonas sp.
GTCTCGCATGAAGCGCGCTCGCGCTATTATGCCGCTGTCGCGCGTATGGACAAGGAACTGGGCGAGACGCTCGCCGTGGTCGACGCGACGCTCGGCAAGAACAGTTTCGTGCTGTTCTCCGCCGACCACGGCGCGCAATGGCCGTTCGGCAAATGGAACCTCTACGACACCGGAACCCGCGTGCCGATGGTGGTGCGCTGGGCGGGCAAGGTCGCGCCGGGTAGCAAGACCTCGGCGATGGTGAGCTGGGTGGATATCCTGCCCACCCTGGTCGAGGTCGGTGGCGGCGATGCCCCGCGCGAGATCGACGGCCGTTCCTTCGCCGGAGCATTCGGCGCGCCGGCGTCATTCAAGGGGCGTTCGGAGGTCTATACGACGCACAACAGTGATCTGAAGATGAACGTCTATCCGATGCGCAGCGTGCGCACCGCGAAATGGAAGTACATCGCCAACCTTCATCCCGACTATGTCTTCACGACGCATGTCGATCTGGCGCCGGCCAAGGGTGATGGCGGCTATTTCCCTGCATGGCGGCGCGCGGCGCAGACCGATCCCAAGGCACGGCGGATCGTCGACCAATATTATCGCCGGCCGGCCGAGGAACTCTACGATCTCGAGGCAGATCCCGACGAGACCCGCAACCTTGCCGCCGACTCCAAATACCGTGCGGTGCTGGGCGAGCTCCGGTTGAAGCTCGCGGGCTGGCGGACCGCGCAGAATGACGACCGTCCGCACAAGCATGAGCCGCATCGCAGCGAAGGGCCGATCGACGGCTTGCCGAAGTAGCGCGTCTCTCCGCGTAACGAAAAAGCCCGCGATCCCCTGAGGGCCGCGGGCTTTTTCATCTCCGGGTCCGGCCGGCCTCAAGAAGAACGCCGCGCCGGGGGAAACCCCGGCGCGGCGCAGGTCAGGGGGCTGATCGGTTGGTGATCACAGCCGGAAGCGTACCCCGAGGCGATAGACGCTCTCGAGGAAGCGCGTCTGCCACGGATAGATCTGCCCCTGCGCGTTGAACTGGCGCGAATTGGTCGCGGCGGTGCCAAGCAGGTTGGCGATGCTGAACGAGATGGTGATGTTCTCGGTCGGGTTGAGCGTGCCGTTGACATCGAGCGTGCCGCGCCCGTCCTCGATCACCGGCAGCGCCGGGCCGAGCAATATCGCGTTCGTGACCGGGTCGCGCAACGCCGGATCGCTCACCCGGCCATAGCTGACGACATACTCCGAGCGGTAATTGTACGAGACGCGGGTGGAGAACCACTTGTTCTCGTAGAAGACCGAAGCGTTGGCGAGATGGCTGGAAACCCCGGCGATCCGCTGCCTCCCCGGCAGGCTGGTCGCGAGATCCTGCGGCAGTTCGGATGCGTGATCGATATAGGTGTAGTTGGCGAGCACACCGAAATCGCGCGTCCAGTCGGGAAGCCACGGTGCGCGCAGGAAGGTGCGGAACCCGGCCTCGATGCCGCGCAGCTGCCCCTCCCCGCCGTTGAGCGGACGTGTGATGCGCAGCGTGCCGTACTGCGCGTCGGGCACATCCGAGGTGAAGTTGGAGATGAAGCCGGTGACGTCGCGGTGGAAGGCGCCGACCGTGATCGATCCGCTGCGGCTGAAATACCATTCGAGCGACGCATCGTAGTTCTGCGACTGGATCGGCTTCAGATCGGGGTTGCCGCCCGATGCGGTGCGCACGCAATCCGGCGAGGTCGGATCGGTGTTGCACACGGTCGAAGGCGCGCCGATGGTGAGCGAGGGGTTGAGCGCGCCGAAGCCGGGGCGGGTACGCGTCTCGGTATAGGCGAGGCGCATCTGCAACTGCGGCGTCAGGCGCAGGCGCGCGCTGACATTGGGCAGATAGTCCTCATAGCTGTTCTCGCGCGTGACCGGGGTGACGGTGGTGACCCCGCCGGTGGTGACGCGCATCAGGCCGTTGACGACATTCTCGGTCCGGATCGCGCGAATGCCGATCAGGCCATCGACCGGCACGCCGCCGAGGTCGAAGGCGTAGCGCGCCTGCACATAGCCAGCATAACCCTTCTCGCTCCCGGTGTAGACCTGCGCGAGCGCCGGCCGGCCGGCGCTCCAGCCGACCAGCGCGCGCAGCGCATCGGCATTGGCCAGGATGCTCTCGCGGGTCGGCGTCAGGAAGGTGCGGGTGCTGGTCGCATCGTCGTTGCGGAAGCCGGGCGATGCGCTGCCGAAGCTGAGCGGGAGTACGTTGTAGAATTGCGTCGCGGTCAGCGTGTTGGCGCTGCGCGAATAATTCTGCGCATCGGCATCACGGTCGTTGAAGCGGACGCCCGCTTGCAGGTTGGTAATGCCAAACGCATTGAGCTTGTAGTCGAGGTCGAGGCGCGCCTGCAGGTCACGGCCGTGATTGCGCACGCCGTTCTCGTTGAGCCCGGTCATGCGGTAGTTGGCCTGATCGAACATGTTGAGGCCAGACAGCACCACCGTGCCGCCGCCGGCGCCATCCGCGGTATCGAAATCGAAGGTGCGGGTCGGCTGGGTACGCAGCGTGTAGTTGAACGCGAAACTGTCCTGTGTGTAGGTCGAATCGGTCAGCGCGAGATCACCCGAGATACGCAGCCCGTCCCGCTTCCAGATGAAGCCGCCGCCGGCCTGATAGGTGTCGGTCTTGGCGTCGATCGCATTCTGCGCGCCGGTACCGGTGCCGCCCGCCGATGCGGTCATGCTCTTGATCAGGTTGGTACCCGGGAACAGCTCGACATCGGTGAGCGTGGCGAGGTCGCCGGATGCGATCTGGAGATTGCGTCCCGAGCCATGGCCGCGGAAGCCCTGGAACAGGAAGTCGGCGTAGAATTCCAGTTCGCTGCTCGGCCGCCATTGCAACGCCGCCGCGACCGACGGACGGAAGCGGTTGGCGTTGGGATAGTCGATGTTGACGAACGAGGGGTAGCGGATTGCCTGTCCCGCATAGCCGGGCACGGTAGTGCGGCTGAGGATCGTCTGGCTGACGTTGCGCGAGGAATCGAGGAAGTTGACGTCGGCATAGGAGCCTTCGATCAGGAAGCCGATATCGCCGATCCCCGTCTCCCAGCGCTTGCTGACGAGCAGGTTGGCGTCGAGCCCGATCTTTTGCGACTGGTACCAATGCACGCCGGTGATGCCGCCGGCGATGCGGTCGCCCTTGAAGTCGAGCGGCTTGCGCGACTTCACGTCGATCAGTCCGGCGATCCCGGCTTCGATCAGGTTGGCGCTGCCCGATTTGTACACGTCGAGCCGCGCGATGCTTGCCGACGGGAAGTCCTGCAGCGCGACCGAGCGGCCCTCGGCGGTGAAGATCTCGCGGCCATTATAGGTAGTGGTGAGGTCGGGCAGGCCGCGCACGCGCGTGCCGGCAGCCTCGCCCTGCGCACGGTCGACCTGAACACCGGTGATGCGCGCCAGCGATTCGGCGGCGGTCACGTCGGGCAGCTTGCCGATATCCTCGGCCACGACCGAATCGACGATCTGGTCGGATTCCTGTTTCACCGCCTGCGAGGTTTCGAGGCTGCGGCGGATCGCGGTGACGACCACTTCGTCCTGCCCGCCCGGGTCGCCCGGCTGCGCGGCCGCCTCTGCGGGCGTTTCCTGCGCGGATGCGATGGATGGAACGAGCATCAGGCCCAAAGCCGATGTGGTCCCCAACAGAATGTGCCAATTGCGCGCGGTCACTTGTCCTCCCCCGGCATGTTTTAGGTAATGATCAATCGGAATTATCTGATTAATGCTGTGGTGGCAAGGCTTCGCGCGGCGTGCCCGATGGTTTGGCAAGCCGCACGGTCGGCGGTGCCGGCGGTGCGAAGCGGGGCAGGCCATCCGCCCGCCACTCGATCCTCTGCATGTGCGGCGCGCGCTTCGCGGTGCAGCCCATGCCGGGGCCGGGATTGGCGTGATAAACGATCCACTGCTCGCGTCCGTCGGGTGAGGTGAAGAAGCCGTTGTGGCCGGTGGCATAGATGCCGTTGCCGCTTTTCAGCACCGGTTGCGGATGCTTGGTCCAGGTTTCCGCGGCGAGCGGGTCGCCGCCGCGCCGCGCGCTGAGCAGACCCAGCGCATAATCATCGGACCAGCACGCGCCGGCCGAATAGGTCACGAACAGATCGCCCCCGGGGCTCTTCAGGAATTGCGGCCCCTCCAGGATCTTGCGTCCCCCCCGATCCTCCCACGGCTTGTCTGGCCGGGCGATCACGGTCTCGCTGCCGGCGAGTGTCCAGGGGTCTTTCATACGCGCGATGGCGAGGCCGCTCACGGGACCCAGATAGGGCGAGTAAGCGAAGTACCAGACGCCGTTCTGCGCGAACACCGTGCCGTCAATCCCCGCATGGCTGGTGTTGACCCGCCCGCGATCGACCCATGTACCGGTGAACGGATCGTCCGCCGTGTTCTCGAGCACGAAGATGCCGCGATGGGCGTCGTCCTTGAAGCCGGAAGCGGTGGCCGAATAATAGATATACCATTTCCCGCCGACGCGATGCAGCTCGGGCGCCCAGATCGAATGGGCGTTCGGCCCGGTTTGGGGCGGCGTCCACACGACGCGCCTTTCGGCATCGGCAAGCGTGCTGAGGTCGCTTGTGCGCCTCAGCTCGATCCGGTTCCCCAGCGTGTGCATGTAGTAATAGACCCCGGCGTGCGCGATCACCCAAGGGTCTGGGCCCGAACTCAGGATCGGGTTGGTGAAGCCCGTTCGCGGATCCGGCTCCCGGACGACGGCAGCTGCCATGCCCGGAAACGCCAGCATGGCCACCAACGGCACCGCGCGCAGCCATGCCTTGCCACTCCTCGAACCCATCCTCACCTCCCGTTACCGAATCCCGTGATCCCTTCTAATAATTATAAGATTTATAATAATACAAGGGTGAGTGAGATGAAGAGGTGATCGTGTGGGCAGGGCGGTCAGTTGTCGGCGGCGGAGCCATGCGGCTTTGGCTGAGGGCGAATGACGGCTGCGGGAGCGCAGGCCGCCACAAGTTACACGTTGCGACAGTTTCCCGTTTGAACTGCCACTCAAACATATTTATCAGATAATATATTAGGGGAATGGAGAGGGCGATGGCTGGGCTGGCAACGAGGCGACGGGTGCTGGGCGGTTTGATGGCAAGCGCGATGCTGGCGGGTGGCGCTGCCGCGCAGACCGCTGCCCCGCCTTCGGCA
>DATIGZ010000293.1:0-3013 GCA_035481255.1 Sphingomonas sp.
GCCGCGGGATCGAACGAATGGGCGATTCCGGGCAATTGATAGTCAGCGATGCCGAGCAGCCGCCGGACCTGTCCGGCGATGCCGGGCCGCAGCGTATCGATCCGCCGCCGCCAGCCGGCGCGCGCGCGCCGGGTCAGCGCCCGCCAGGCGGGCGACAGATTATGCTCGCCGCGTTCGAGCAATCCAATGAAGCGCCATTCGTCGATCCGGTTGAGGATCGCCCGAATCGCCGGCGAGTGATTGCGTTCATCCTCCCATCCGAAGGCGGCGACCGCCCGCATCAACACCGCGTCGCTGCGCGGGACCGTGTCGGCAAGCAACGAGGCGAGCCAATATTCGATCGAATCACGCGTCGCGATCTCGATCAGCGCAGGGGCGGAGAGGATCGCGTCGAACCGGGTCTGCAACGTCGCGGCGTCGCCATGCCAGGGGCCGTGCAGCCCGGCCTTGAGCGCGTCGAGCCGACGCCACAGCTCGTCATGATCGGCGGCGCGCGCCACCGCTTCGGGGTCGGGGGCGGCGGGCGGCGAATCCGGTTCCTCCGGAAAGCCGTCATCCGCATCCGCCGGGACCCGCGTCGAACCGGCGGCGGCGAATGCCATCGTGCCGACGGCGTCCTCGTCCGCATCCCAATTGTCGTTATAGTCGACCCAGTCCAGCGCCGCCTCATAGGCCTGACGCAGCACCATGAAGCCCTGAGGATCATCCTCGGGATTGGTGACACGCAGCTTCTGCGCATAGGCGCGGCGGATCGTGGCGCGGTCGCTGCCCCGCGCGACACCGAGCACTTTCCACCACGGCTTCACCGCCGCGCGCTCACAGGAAGGTTTCGCCTTCGAGCTGATCGAGCGCGAGATGCAGCTCCCTGCGCGCGGTCTCGATCGTGCGCGGATCCTGCGTCTCCAGCGCGGCATTGAAGCGGCCGACTACCTCACCCACCCAGAAGCGCTGCTCGCCGAGGAAATTCTCGAAGCACTTCTCGCCGCGCGCGATCGCGGCCTTGTTCTCCGCCTCGTCGCGCGGGTGGACCTTGAGCTTGGCGAGCGCGTTGCGCGCCTTTTCCACCGCAGCCTCATCGCCGGCCATGCCGTCGTTGATCGTCAGGCTGACGGTTTCGCCCGTCTGGGGGACGAGGATGTCGACCTCGAGCAACCCGCTGACGTCGTAGGAGAAGCGCACGTCCATCCGCTGCCCGGCGGGACCGCGCGGGACGCGGACGTTGGTGCGGCCGATCTCGACATTGTCGCGCACCGTGCGCGCCTCGCCCTGAAAGATGCCGAACTCGACGTTGATCTGGTCGTCGCGCAGCGTGCTGAAGCTGTGGATGCGGCTGGCGGGGATCACCGTGCCGCGTTCGATGATCGGCGCGAACAGCCCTTCCTCGAACCCGCCGCCGGGCAACGGGCGGGCGACGTCGACGCCCAGCGAATAGGGGCAGACATCGGTGACGACGACTTCGCGAAGCGCCTCGTCGCGCGACTTCAGACCCGCCTGCACCGCCGCGCCCAGCGCCACCGCCTCGTCCGGATTGACCGTGGCGTTGGGGAAACGGCCGAACATGCGGGTGACGGCGCTGCGCACCAGCGGCATCCGCGTCGCACCGCCGATCAGGATGATCTCCGACAGTTCCGCGCTCTTGATCCCCGAATCGCGCATCGACCGCAGCACCGGTTCGCGCAACCGGTCGATCAGCGGCCTGGCCGCTTCCTCGAACGCGGCCGTGGTGAGGGTGTGGCGATATTCGGCGCCGTTCCAGACGAGGCGCATCTCCGCCTCCTGCCCGCTCGACAGCGCGCGGCGCGTGCGTTCGGCGGTTTCGCGCAGCTTCTGGTGGAGCGGGTCATCGCCGCGCCCCGCCTCGCCGAACGCCTCGGCATGCGCCTCGCGCATCAGGCCGACGAGCAGCTCGTTGAAATCCTCGCCGCCCAGATGGTTGTCGCCGGTCGAGGCGCGAACCTCGATGATCCCCTCGAAGATCTCGACGATCGAGACGTCGAACGTGCCCCCGCCCAGATCGAAGACGAGGAAGCGCGATTCATCGGCAAGCTGATGGATGCCGTAAGCGAGTGCCGCCGCGGTCGGTTCGTTGACCAGCCGCTCGACCTTCAGGCCGGCCAGCTCGCCGGCAAGGTGGGTCGCCTTGCGCTGCTTGTCGTTGAAATAGGCGGGGACGGTGATCACCGCCTCGGTCACCGGTTCGCCCAGAAACGCCTCGGCATCGGCCTTGAGACTGCGCAGGACGAGCGCCGACAGTTCCTCGGGCGTGAAGCTGCGCTTGCCGAGACGCGCGGTGCGGCGCGTGCCCATATAGCGTTTGAACGCGGTGGCGGTGAGGTCGGGGTGGCTCGCCATCCGCTCGCGCGCGGCAAGGCCGGTGATCACCTCCCCATCGTCGCCGATGCTGACCGCGCTGGGAGTGAGCAGGTGGCCGAGCTGGTTGGGCACCAGCACCGCCTGCCCGTCGCGCCAGACCGCCGCGGCACTGTTCGTGGTGCCGAGGTCGATGCCGATAATCATGTGTTCCCCCAGATCGATGTCGCGGCGACTTTAACGGGCGCGCGGCCGCTGTGAAGCGGTTAGTATCGCCCGCAAAGCGGACGAATCGGGGGGATTTGGATGAAGCGTGGGTGGCTGATTGCCGGCGCGGTCTTGCTGATGCCGGCGAGCGCGCAGGCGATGACCGTCGAGGAATTTCTGGTCAAGGCGCGCGCGCTCAAGGCCAAGGGGCCGCTGGCGCTCTTCTCGTCCGATCTTGCCCCGGTGAAGGCCGAGATCAAATCCGTGGCGACCAGCTATCGCGCCGATCTGCGTGCCGATCGTGCCGCCGGCCGCGCGCCGCACAGCTGCCCGCCGCCCGAAGGCAGCAACGCGGCAAAGATCAAGCCTGACGCGTTTCTCGCCGAACTCGAAAAGATCCCGCCGCAGCAGCGATCGATGAGCATGAAGACCGCTTTCTACCTGATCATGAAGCGCCGCTGGCCCTGCCCGCGCTAGCGATCGCCTTTGGCTAACC
>DATIGZ010000294.1:0-4976 GCA_035481255.1 Sphingomonas sp.
GCGCCGTGGACCAGACCTGTGAGGAGAGGACGAAATTGCCCTGCCAGTCGATGCCGGTGGTGGTGTGGCGCATGCCGAGCGGGGAGAGCAACCGCCCGAGCGGGAAGCCCCTGTATGCGTTGTCGTCGTTCAACGCCGCGCGCAGTGCGCGGACCGCGAGCAGCGTATCATTGTTGGCGTAGCGGAAGGTGCCGCCGGGCGGCGCGACGAGCGGCCAGTCCACTGCCTGTTCGGTGACGGCGGTGCCGCCGAAATAGATCGCGTCGGTACGGTTGCCCGCCGTGTCGCTGCCGAGGCCCGATGCCATGCGCAGCAGCTGATCGAGCGTGATCGAGGCGCGCGGATCGCCATAACCGCGCCATTCGGGGATTGTCGCGGGCTTCATCGGGTCGAGCTTGCCTTCGCCGACGACGATGCCGACCAGCGTGCCGGCGATGCTCTTGGCCACCGACCAGGTGCGGTTGGGGACGAGCGGGCCGAAGCCGTCGGCATAGCGTTCGGCGATCACCTTGCCGTCGCGCAGGACCACGACGCCGGTGGTGCGGCCCTTCGACATTGCGGGATCGAAGGCGGCGGCAATGGCGCTCGCGAGTGCGGGGGAGGGCTTCGGCGCGATGCCGGCGTCGCCCATCGGCCATGGAGCGGCACTGGCCGCGATGAAGATGTTGCTATGGCCGTGTTGGGGCGGGGGCATGGTGCGCTTGCCGCCGATCGGCGCGAGCGTGCACCCGAAATGTGGGACGCGATAGGCCAGCCGTGGTGGCATATCGGGTGCGAAGGGCACGCGCACGCTGCGTTCCCGATCGTTGCTGGTCGCGGGAAGCTC
Organism: Sphingomonas sp.; assembly: GCA_035481255.1. GTDB lineage: Bacteria > Pseudomonadota > Alphaproteobacteria > Sphingomonadales > Sphingomonadaceae > Sphingomonas. Next base: position 827 of record DATIGZ010000294.1, read on the forward strand.
GGCGACCAACGCTTCATATTCGGGGTAGATGCCGGTCAGTTCGAGCGCTGCAACCTGTTCCGGCGTGCGGCCGCCGCCGAACTGGCCTTCGCACAGCGTGAGCGCCTTGTAGCCCGCGGCGATGGCGCGTTGGTGCGGAGTGAGTTCTTTGGGCGGTTGCTGGGCGGCGGCGGGAGCAGTCAGCGCCAGGGCTGCGAGCAGGTATCCGGATACCCGAACCTGACAAAGTTGACGGAATCGGTGTGTTTTCATGCGCGGGGTGTCAGGCAGTTGCGAGGCGGTTTGGGCTGATGCGGTCATCCGCCGATGAGAGCAGATGAAATCCAACATTGGAAGGGTCGGCGGCGTGGGTCTTCTCCGTCACCCCGGCCTTGTGCCGGGGGCCACGGTGCGGCGCGGTCTGGCGCTTGAGGCTCAACGGACTTCGCTGCCTCCCGGTGGACCCGGCACAAGGCCGGGTGACGGTTGGGGTTACTCCCCCTTCAGCTCCCGCCGCCGTGCGTCCCACCACGCCATGCGCTCGGCGATGCGCTTCTCCACGCCCCGGTCGGTGGGGGTATAAAAGGTCTGCGGCTCCATTTCCTCGGGCCAGTAATTGTCACCCGAGAAGCCGCCCTCGGCATCATGGTCGTAGGTATAGCCCTTGCCGTAGCCGATTTCCTTCATCAGCTTCGTCGGCGCGTTGAGGATGTTCTGCGGCGGCATCAGACTGCCGGTTTCCTTCGCCGCGCGCCACGCCGCCTTTTGCGCGGTGTAGGCCGCGTTCGATTTGGGCGCGGTCGCGACGTAGAGACAGGCCTGCGCGATCGCCAGCTCGCCCTCGGGCGACCCGAGGAACTCATAGGTGTCCTTGGCGGCGAGGCACTGGGTGACGGCATTGGGATCGGCGAGGCCGATATCCTCGACCGCCATGCGGATCAGGCGGCGCAGCAGGTAGAGCGGCTCTTCGCCCGCGGTGAGCATCCGCGCGAGATAGTAGAGCGCGGCCTGCGGATCGCTGCCGCGCACCGATTTATGGAGCGCGGAGATGAGGTTGTAATGCCCTTCGCGGTCCTTGTCGTAGACCGCGACGCGGCGCTGGAGGAAATCGCCGAGCGCGGACGGGACGAGCGGTTCGGGAAAGTGGACCGAGAACAGGGTTTCGGCCTGATTGAGCAGGAAGCGGCCATCGCCGTCGGCGCTGGCGACGAGCGCGTCGCGGGCCTCGGGCGTGACGGGCAGGGGACGTTCCTCCACGGCTTCGGCGCGGTCGAGCAGCAGGGTGAGTGCGGCATGATCGAGGCGGCGCAGGATCAGCACCTGAGCGCGGGAAAGAAGCGCGGCGTTGAGCTCGAAGCTGGGATTCTCGGTGGTCGCGCCGACAAGGGTGACGGTGCCGTCCTCGACAAAGGGCAGGAAACCGTCCTGCTGCGAGCGGTTGAAGCGGTGGATCTCGTCCACGAAGAGCAGGGTGCGCTTGCCGAGCCGGGCGTGCTCCCTCGCCTCGGCGAACACCTTTTTGAGGTCGGCGACGCCCGAGAACACCGCGCTGATCGCGACGAAGCGCAGGCCGACCGCATCGGCGAGCAGGCGGGCGATGGTGGTCTTTCCGGTGCCCGGCGGCCCCCAGAGGATGATCGACGACAGCTTACCCGCCGCGACCATCCGCCCGATCGCGCCCTCCGGCCCGGTCAGATGATCCTGACCGACGACATCCTCCAGCCGCTGCGGGCGCAGGCGGTCGGCGAGCGGGCCGCCGGTGGCGGTATCGTCGGGAGAGGTGGCGGACTCGAGACCGCCGAACAGATCGGCCATGCGGAACGATATAGGAACTTGGGCAAATTTCGCGAAGGGGGTTGTGTGTGCTATCTTAAGATATATCTTAGACGCATCACGACTCGAATTTGAAAGGTTCAAGAATGTTTCGAGGAAATCATCATCGCGGCTGCGGGCCGCGTGGAGGTGCGCAGTTTGGCGCGTTCGGCCCGCGCGGACGGCGCCAATGGGGTCCGTTCACCGTGGAATGGGATGTGACCGGCGACGGCGCGAGCGTTCGCGGTGGCGGGCGGCGGCGCATGTTTCAGGGCGACGAGCTTCGTCTGATCCTGCTCAAGCTGATCGAGGAAGCGCCGCGCCACGGCTATGACCTGATCCGCGAGATCGAGGAACGCACCGGCGGCGCCTATGCGCCCAGCCCCGGCGTGGTCTATCCGACGCTGACCATGCTCGCCGACATGGAACTGATCGCCGAACAGGCGAGCGACGACGCCAAGAAGGTGTTCGCCATCACCACCGCCGGTCAGGCACATCTGACCGAGCGCGAGGAAGAGGTGGAGGCGCTGATGCAGCGGCTGACCGCGATCGGCACGATGCGCTCGCGCAGCCATGGCAGCCCGGTGCGGCGGGCTATGGGGAATTTGCGCCAGGTGCTGCAGCATCGGCTGGGCGATGGCGAGGTGAGTCAGGAAACCCTGCATGCGGTCGCCGACCTGATCGACGAGGCGGCGCGCAAGATCGAGAGGCTGTAAATGAGCGTATCAGCGAACGGATTTGCCAAGACGGAGAAGGCGAGCCGCTATCTCCAGCAGCTGTGCAAGCATTGGGAGCATAACCTGAAGGTCGAGTTCTCGGCCGATCACGGCACGATCGTGTTCCCGAAGGACGCGCGCGGCGCGGACTGGCCCGGCGACGGGCTGGTCACGCTGGATGCCAGGCCCGATGGTCTCGCCATCCGCGTGGACGCCAGCGCCGAGGGGCAGCTAGAGGGCCTCAAGGGCGCGGTCGAGCGGCATGTCGACCGCTTCGCGTTTCGCGAGGCGCCGCTCGGCTACGAGTGGAGCTAGCTTTCATCGTCATCCCGGAACAAGTCCGGGGTGACGGTTGCCTATAGAGGCGAGCGCTCCGCCATCACTTCAAGATACGCGTCCAGCACGGTCTGGTTGATGCGGTCCCAGACATAGGCCTGCATCTTGGCGTGGCCGGCATCGCCGAAGCCGCGGCGCATCGCCGCGTCGCGTGCGAGACGTTCGATCGCGTCGGCATAGGCGGTGACGTCGCGCGGCGGGACGAGGAAACCGGTGACGCCTTCGTCCACCAGATCCATCGCGCCGGTCGCGCGCGCGGCGACGACCGGGACGCGGCATGCCATCGCTTCGGCGGTGACGTTGCCGAAGGTCTCGGTCACCGACGGGTTGAAGAACACATCCATCCCCGCGACCGCGCGGCCGAGATCGTCGCCCGACTGGAAGCCGGTGAAGATCGCGTCGGGCACACGCTCCGCGAACCAGTCGCGCGCCGGCCCTTCGCCGATAACCAGAATGCGGTGGGGGACTTCGCGCCGCTTCAGCTCTCGCGCGACCTCCGCGAAGATATCCAGCCCCTTTTCGAGCACGAGGCGGCCGAGAAAGCCGATCGCGGGCACGTCGTCGGGGATGCCGAGACCCCGGCGCCACGCATCGTCGCGGCGGCCCGGGTTGAAGCGGGCATGATCGACGCCGCGCGACCAGATGCTGACCGGGGTATCGACGCCCCAGTCCTTGATCAGCTCGGCGATCGAATTGCCGGGCACCACGACGCGGTCGAACTTGTTGTAGAAGCGGGTGAGGCGGCGGATCAGCCAAGGCTCGAGAAAGCCGAGATTGTAATAGCGCGGATAGGTCTCGAACCGCGTGTGGAGCGAGGCGACGCTGGCGATGCCGTTGTCGCGCGCCCATGCGACCGCCGCGTGACCGAGGAATTCGGGCGCGGAGGCGTGGACGAGATTGGGCCGGAACGCCTCGAGATCGGCACGGGGCGCCTTGGGCAGTCCCAGCGCGACCTTATACTCGCCGCGACCGCCGGGCATGGCGAAGGCGGGGACGCTGACCAGATCGCCCTCCGGCTCGAACGCGGGATGCTCGACGGTGGGGGAGTAGACACGCACCCGCACGCCGCGATCGAGGAGATGGCGGACGAGCTTGTTCAGGGCCTGGTTCGCGCCGTCGCGGACATAATTATAGTTGCCGCTGAACAGCGCGACACGAAGGTCGGTAGCTTTCATCGATGCGCCCATAGCGATAGGATTGCGGCGTTACTATGTCGCGGACGCCGTTCGATCCAGCTTCGCTGGATGACGGTACCGGCCCGCTTCCCCGCCCGGCCACCCAATGCCAGTATCCTGCGGGTGGCCGGG
>DATIGZ010000295.1:0-2017 GCA_035481255.1 Sphingomonas sp.
TTGTCGAACTTCGACTTGGTGACGCTGTCGTTGACGTTGATCGCCGGGAACGGGAGCTTGCCCTTCTTGGCCAGCTCGTACAGGCGATGGACGCCGGTGGTGGTCTCTTCCGACACGCCCTTGATGGTCGCGACGGTCTTGGTGAGGTAGCCCGGACGCTCGGCCAGGAAGCGCTTCAGCGTCGCGACGAAGATTTCCTCTTCCTCGTTCGACGGGGTGAACAGGTCTTCGCCCGCCTCGACGCGCGCGCCCCACAGCGCGAACATGGTGGCGTCGCCGCCATCGTCGAGGATCATGTTGCAGGTGGTGTCGGTGCCCCAGTCGAAGATGCGGACGACATAGTCCCAATATTCCTCGAGCGTCTCGCCCTTGACGGCGAACACCGGGATGCCGCGCGCGGCGATTGCGGCAGCGGCGTGGTCCTGGGTCGAGAAGATGTTGCACGAGGCCCAGCGGATCTCGGCGCCCAGATCAGCCAGCGTCTCGATCAGCACCGCGGTCTGGATGGTCATGTGCAGCGAACCGGTGATGCGCGCGCCCTTGAGCGGCTTGCTCGCGCCGAACTCGGTGCGCAGCGCCATCAGGCCGGGCATCTCGGTCTCGGCGATGTTGATCTCGGCGCGGCCGAAATCGGCGAGCGAGATGTCCTTGACGACGTAATCGGTCTTTTCGAGCACGGTGGCCACGCTGGTTCTCCGTTTGTGTAGCGTCGCGGCCGGGAATCCCGGCGGCATGGCCGCGCCCCTAGCGAATTCGCCGCGTCAGCGCAAATGAAACATAAAGATATCTTTATATGATTGCGTTCCAGGCGTCCGTCACGCCGTCCCCGTGCTCGGCGCCAGCAGCCGCGGGTCGATGCCTTCGCGCGCGAAGCCCTGCTCCCAGCGCTGAAACACATCGACGTCATAGAGCAGGTCGATCGCGCCCGGCACGTTGAACCAGCCGTGGCGGGTCATCTCCTCGTCGAGCTGCCCTTCGCCCCAGCCGGCATAGCCCAGTGCGACCAGCCAATGGGCAGGCCCCTTCCCCTCGGCGATCGCGCGCAGGACATCGACGGTCCCCGACAATGCCCAGCGTCCCGCGACATCGACCGTATCCTGCCCGCCCCAGTCGGTCGAATGGAGGACGAAGCCGCGCCGCGGCTCGACCGGCCCGCCAAAATGCACGGGCGCGTCGGGAGCTTCGCCGGGATCGATCTCGAACTGCTGAAGCAACTCGTGCAGCCCCAGCCCCGACACGGTCTGGCCGATGCCGATACCCAGCGCGCCATGCTCGTCATGCGCGCACATCGCGATCACCGCGCGCTCGAATCGCGGATCGCCAATCCCGGGCAGCGCGAGCAGGATTTGGCCGGTAAGATACGCTGAAGACTCCATGCGTGCTGAACATATCGGCAGCCGATCGGCTCCGCCACGCTTGAAAAAGCTGCGGCGTGCGCCAATTGAGGCGCAACCGCATTTCGCGGTCCGAGAGGAGACCCAGCATGACCATCCAAATCGGCGATCGCGTGCCCAGCACCATGTTCGTCAAGCCCACCGAGAACGGCCCGGAGCAGGTCAGCTCGGACGAGTTCTTCGCTGGCCGCAAGGTCGCGCTCTTCTCGGTCCCGGGCGCCTTCACGCCTACCTGTTCGGCGCGCCACCTGCCCGGCTATGTCGACAAGGCCGCCGAGCTCAAGGCCAAGGGCGTGGACGAAATCGCCTGCACCGCCGTCAACGACGCGTTCGTGATGGGCGCATGGGGCAAGAGCGCCAATGCCGATGACGTGACCATGCTCGCCGACGGCAACGGCGCCTTCGCGCAGGCCGTGGGCCTCGAGATGGACGGCAGCAAGTTCGGCATGGGCACGCGCGGCCAGCGCTTCTCGATGCTGGTCAACGACGGCGTCGTCGAGCAGCTTCATGTCGAGGCGCCCGGCGAGTTCAAGGTGAGCTCGGCGGAGCATCTGCTCGAGAATCTCTGACCGCCTGAAACGTTTCGCGGGCGCGACGGCCCCCCCGGCTGCGGGGAACCGGTG
>DATIGZ010000296.1:0-1599 GCA_035481255.1 Sphingomonas sp.
GCCACCACCGCCGCCCCCGCGCTTGCGCAGGACGCCCCCAAGCCCCCCGTCGCGGCGAAGAAGCCGCATCAGGTGAAGGCCCCGTTCGGCGCGACCCGCGAGGACGAATATTACTGGCTGCGCGACGACACGCGGAAGAACGAGGAGATGCTGGCCTATCTCAAGGCCGAGAACGCCTATGCCGATGCGGTGATGGCGCCGACCAAGCCGGTGCAGGAAGCGCTGTACAACGAGATCGTCGGCCGCATCAAACAGGACGACAGCACCGTCCCCTATCTCGACAATGGCTACTGGTACTACACGCGCTTCGAGACCGGCGGGAACTACCCGATCGTCGCGCGCAGGAAGGGTTCGATGGACGCCGCGGAGGAGGTCATCCTCAACCAGCCGGAGATGGCCAAGGGCGCCAACTTCTTCTCGATCGGCGGGCGTCAGGTCAGCCCCGACAACCGCCTGCTCGCTTATGCCGAGGACAAGATCGGACGCCGCCAGTACGTGCTCAAGGTCAAGGACCTGACCAGCGGCCAGACCCTCAGTGACGAGATCCCCAACGCGCAGCCGGGCTTCGCCTGGGCGGGGGATAACAAGACCATCTTCTATATCGAGAAGGATCCTGTGACACTGCTCGGCAAGCGGGTGAAGGCACATGTGCTGGGCACGCCGGTCAGCCAGGACCGGCTGGTCTATGAGGAGAAGGACGACACCTTCTCGCTCGGGATCGGAACGACCAGCTCGGAAAAGTTCATCTGCATCTATTCGGGCAAGACGGTGAGCGACGAGCAGCGCTGCGCGCCGGTCGACAACCCCGCGACCTTCACCGTGATCGCGCCGCGCGAACGCGACTTCCTCTATGGCGCGGACCATGTCGGCGACCGCTGGGTGATCCGCACCAACTGGCAAGCGCCGAACTATCGCCTGATGACCGTGCCCGACAAGGCGACCGGCGCGGGCAAGGCGGCGTGGAAGGACATCGTGCCCCATAGCGCCGAGGTGTTCATCGAGGGGGTGCAGCCCTTCGACAACTATCTCGCGATCGAGGAGCGTTCGGGCGGCAACAAAAGGCTGCGGCTGCTGGGCAATGACGGCAAGTCGAGCTTCGTCGAGGCCGACGAGCCGGCCTACAGCATGGGGCTCAGCACCAATGCCGAGACCGCGACCGACTGGGTCCGCTACACCTACAACTCGCTGACCACGCCCGCGACGGTGATCGAGGCGAACATGAAGACCGGCGAGCGCAAGACGCTGAAGGTCACGCCGGTGCCGGGCTACGACAAGTCGAAATACGTCACCGAACGCGTCTGGGCGACCGCGCGCGACGGGACGAAGGTGCCGGTGAGCCTGGTCTATGCCAAAGGGTTCAGGAAGGACGGCACCGCGCCGCTGTTCCAATACGCCTATGGCAGCTACGGCTATTCGACCGATCCCGGCTTCTCGCCGATGCTGCCCAGCCTGCTCGATCGCGGCATGGTCTATGCCATCGCGCATATCCGCGGCGGGCAGGAGATGGGCCGCAAATGGTATGACGACGGGCGGATGTTCAACAAGAAGAACAGCTTCACCGACTTCATCGACGTCACCGAATATCTGGTGAAGCAGGGC
>DATIGZ010000297.1:0-7100 GCA_035481255.1 Sphingomonas sp.
GCCTTGGCGTGCCGCGCGCCTACGCCGCCTTCGCCGTGCCGCTGGGCGCGACCACCAAGATGGACGGCTGCGCGGCGATCTATCCCGCCATCGCCGCGATCTTCGTCGCGCAATTCTACGGGATCGCGCTGACGCCCGCGAGCTATGCGCTGATCGCCTTCGTCTCGGTGATCGGATCGGCGGCGACCGCCGGGCTGACCGGGGCGACGGTGATGCTGACGCTCACGCTGTCGACGCTGGGCCTGCCGCTCGAAGGCGTCGGACTGCTGCTCGCGATCGACCCGATCCTCGACATGGGGCGGACCGCGGTCAACGTCGCGGGCCAGATCCTGGTGCCGGCGATCGTTTCCAGACGCGAAGGCGTGCTGGACGAGGCGCGCTTCAACGGCGCCGAGCCGCTTCCGCAGCCCGCATAATCGGCGGGTCTGCACATCGAATCGCTCCTCCGATCGGTTCAGCCTCCGCATTCGATCTCTGCTTATGTATTGGGAATTGTGCGGCAGTTTGGCTTTCAGCGGGCGAAGTCAGGCCATTGGCCGGGACTGCTACGGTTCTCCGGCGCGGTTGTATTATAGGCCGCGTTGATTTATATACCGCCCGATATGGAAAGCGTTGCCACTCTCCCCGCCAAAGGCCGTCCGCGCGAATTCTGCGTCGATGCCGCGCTCGCCGCGGCGCTGCGCGTGTTCTGGAGCAAGGGCTATGAAGGCGCCTCGCTCAATGATTTGACCGAGGCGATGGGCATCACCCGCCCCAGCCTCTACGCCGCGTTCGGCAACAAGGAAGCGCTGTTTCGCAAGACGCTCGACCTCTACGAGGCCGAGAAGCTCTGTTACATCAGCGCCTCGCTCGAGCAGTCCACGGCGCGCGGAGTCGCGCGGCACCTGCTCGAGGGCAGCATGAAGAACCAGACCAGCAAGAGCGAGCCGCATGGCTGCCTTGGCGTGATCAGCTCGGTCGCTTGCGGCGAGGAGGCGGAATGTATCCGTCAGGAAGTGCTCGAACGCGGCAAGGTCGCGCGGCAGGCGCTGGTCGCGCGGCTGGAGCGCGCACGGGATGAGGGCGACCTTCCCGCCAGCGCCGACGTCGAGGGGCTGACCAGCTTTCTCTACGCGATCATCCAGGGCATGGCGGTGCAGGCCGGGGCCGGCGCGACGCGTGCGGATCTCGAGCGGCTGATCGACACCAGCCTGGCGATGTGGCCGTCAAAATAAACGCTTTACCCCGCTGTCGCTAAAATTCTATCGATCGGTACAGAAAGCGGTTGACGCAGCGCAGCAGGATTTCTATACCGTGTGGTATAGAAGATGGGCGATCCTCCCCGAGCGCCCCCGAGCATCGAAAGGGAAACGATGCGGCTTTGTACGTTTTTCTAAGGACTGACGCCGGGCGCTGACGCCCGGTCCATCCGACATCCACGATCCGGCAGCTGCCCGGCGAGCATGTGCTTCGCCGCGTGAGGGCGCGCGTTCCGCCGGCCAGCAGACCCAACAACACCGCGCTTCAGCGGCCGATGCCGCTCGCCCTGCGCGTACAGAGGAGACACGACCATGGCCTATCTCGCCTTTGCCGAAGCCGGCGTGCCCGTCGCGGCCCCGTCCGGCGTCTTTTCGTCCCCCAAGCCCGCCGACCGTGCGCAGTTCACCGCGCTCGAATGGTCGGTGGTCGCCCTCGCCGAGCGCGATCCCCTCTCCACCTTGCGGAACCCCAGCCGCATGGCGGTCGCGCTCGGCAACCTTTTCGGGGATCGCCGTAATCCCGCTCTCGCCGACCCGAAGCTGGAGGCGCTTCGCCGTCTCGCGGTGCTGACCTGGCACCATGGCTATCGCGTCGCCGAATCCGCCGTGCGCGCCTTCGTCGCCGCCGGCTTCACCCTGCAACATTACGAGCTGCTCGCGGGCAGCATCGTCAGCGCGCGCGCCAAGCGCCGGAGCAATTCGCGATGAACATGATCACCCGTATCGAACCGATCGAAGACCTTCCCGCCGGCAAGCGCCGCTTCCGCGATCTGCCGCTGTGGCAGCGCGTATCGGCCTTCGTACTGCCGCTCGCCGCCATCGGCGCGGGCGTCGGCCTGTTCAACCGGGAGGCACCGGCGCTCGCCGCGCCCCCGCCGCCCACCGTCACCGTCGCCACCCCGCTGGCGCGCGACCTGACGCAATGGGACGACCATGTCGGCCGGTTCGAGGCGTCGAAGAGCGTCGAGGTGCGTCCGCGCGTCTCGGGCGCGGTCACCGCGGTCCACTTCACCGACGGCGCGATCGTGCAGAAGGGCCAGCTGCTCTTCACCATCGATCCGCGGCCCTTCGCCGCCTCGCTCAACGAGGCGCGCGCGGGCGTGGCACAGGCGCAGAGCGATCTTGCGCTGGCCGACGCCGATCTCGCCCGTGCCAGCCGGCTGCTGACCGAGGACGCGGTGTCGAAGAGCGATTACGATCGTCTCGCCGCCCGCGTCCGTGCCGCGCGCGCCTCGCTCGCCGCGGCTCAGGCTCGCGTCGGCGGGCGTGCGCTCGACGTTCAGTTCACGCAGGTCCGCGCGCCGATCACCGGCCGCATCTCCGACCGCCGCGTCGATGCCGGCAACCTCGTCTCCACCGCCGATGCCGGCGGCGGCACGCTGCTGACCACGATCAACGCGCTCGATCCGATCTACTTCACCTTCGACAGCTCCGAGGCGCTCTATCTCAAGGCGCAGCGCGAGCGGGCGAAGGCGGGCGGCGTCGCGCAGCAGGTCGAGATCAAGCTGCAGGACGAGAGCGGCTATAACTGGAAGGGCCGGGTGGATTTCACCGACAATGGGATCAGCGCCCAGTCGGGCACGATCCGCGCGCGTGCGGTGATCGACAATCCCGACTACTTCCTCGCTCCCGGCATGTTCGGCAATATGCGCCTGACCGGCGGATCGCCCGAGCGTGCGCTGCTGGTGCCCGATGCGGCGGTCCGCACCGATCAGGCGCGCAAGGTCGTCTTCGTCGTCGGCAAGGACGGCACGGTTGCGGCGAAGCAGGTGACCCCGGGTCCGCGCATCGGCAGCCTCCGCACCATCCGCGCCGGCCTCGCGCCGACCGACAAGGTGGTGATCCAGGGCGTGCAGATGATCCAGCCGGGCGCCAAGGTGACCGAGCGCACGGGCAAGATCGAGCTGCCGCGCGGTCCTGCCGCCCAGCCGTCCGCTCAGGTCAACGAACCGGCCGCGTCACAGGCAACCATCGCGCGCTGAGGATCTGTGATCGCGGTGCCGGCCCGCTCCCCCACCCGGCCACCCAGCAAAGCTATCCTATGGGTGGCCGGGTGGGGAGCGGGCCGGCACCGCCGGAATGCGCGGTTGCGCATTTCCAATAACGACTAAATCCACTCCGCCCGCTGACCAGCGGGCGGAGCTAGCCAAGGCTTTGCCCGATGCGCTTCAGTCATTTCTTCATCCGCCGCCCGATCTTCGCGGGCGTGATCGCGATCCTCATCACGATCATCGGCGCCTTCGCCTATTTCGGGCTGCCGGTGTCGCAATTCCCCGCCGTCGTTCCGCCGACGGTCACGGTCAGCGCCAACTATCCCGGCGCCTCGGCCGAAACCGTGGCCGACACCGTCGCCGCGCCGATGGAGCAGCAGATCAACGGCGTCGACAACATGCTCTACCAGTCGTCGCAATCGACCGGCGACGGGCGCGTGACGATTACCGTCACCTTCAAGCTCGGCACCGACCTCGATACCGCGCAGGTGCTGGTGCAGAACCGCGTCGCGCTGGCCGAGCCGAGCTTGCCGGAGGAAGTCCGGCGGCAGGGCGTGGTCGTGCGCAAGACGTCGCCGTCCTGGCTGATGGCGGTCAACGTGCTGTCGCCTGACAACTCGCTCGATCGCGGCTATGTCTCCAACTATGCGTTGACTCAGATCAAGGACCGGCTGACCCGCGTCGACGGGATCGGCGACGTTCAGGTGTTCGGCGCGCGCGATTATGCGATGCGCGTGTGGATCGATCCGGGCCGCGCGTCCGCGCTCGGCCTCACCGCCGGTGAAGTGGTCGCGGCGCTGCGTGCGCAGAACGTTCAGGTCGCCGCCGGCACGGTCGGCCAGCCGCCGTTCGACACCGGCGCCTCGCAGCAATTGAGCGTCGAGACGCAGGGCCGCTTCAAGACCGCCGACGAATTCGCCGACCTGATCGTCCGCACCGATGCGTCGGGCGCGATCACCCGTGTCCGCGACGTCGCACGCGTCGAGCTCGGCGCCGAGGATTATGGCGTGAACGCCTATCTGTCGGGTCAGGACTCGATCATCATGGGCATCACCCAGCGGCCGGGCACCAATGCGCTCGCCGCGGCGGAAGGCGTCAAGGCGCAGCTCGCCGAAGCGTCGAAGAGCTTCCCCAAGGGGCTTGAGTACCGGATCATCTGGAACCCGACCGAGTTCATCAGCGAATCGATGGACGCGGTGGTCAAGACGCTGTTCGAGGCGGTGCTGCTCGTCGTCCTCGTCATCCTCGTCTTCCTGCAGAGCTGGCGTGCCGCGGTCATCCCGATCGTCGCCATCCCGGTGTCGCTGATCGGCACTTTCGCGGTGCTGGCGGGGTTGGGATACTCGCTCAACACCTTGTCGATGTTCGGGCTGGTGCTCGCGATCGGCATCGTCGTCGACGACGCGATCGTCGTGGTCGAGAATGTCGAGCGCAACCTCGAACACGGCATGTCCCCGCGCGAAGCCTCGCACAAGTCGATGGACGAGGTGTCGGCGGCGCTGGTCGCGATCGTGCTGGTGCTGTGCGCCGTGTTCGTGCCGACCACCTTCCTCACCGGCATCACCGGCGAGTTCTATCGCCAGTTCGCTGTGACCATCTCGGCCGCGACGATCATCTCGCTGATCCTCTCGCTCACCTTGTCGCCTGCACTTGCCGCGCTGCTGCTCCGCCCCAAGGCGGAAGAGGCCCCGGCCAGCGGCTGGCGGCGTGCGCTGTGGCGTGCGGGCAACTGGTTCAACCGCAACTTCGACCGGCTCGGTGACTGGTATGCCGCCATCACCCAGCGCTTCGCCACGGCGCCCAAGCGGATGTTCGTCGTCTATGCCGGCCTCGTCCTCGCGACCGGTGCGATCTTCACCTCCACCCCGGCCGGGTTCATCCCCGCGCAGGATCAGGGCTATGCGCTCGCCGCGATCCAGCTGCCCGCGGGCAGCTCGATCGAGGAGACCGACCGCGTGCTGAAGAAGGCGGTGAAGAAGCTGCTCGAGGTGCCCGGCACCGAAGCGGCGGTGATGTTCTCCGGCTTCGACGGCGCGTCGGGCACTCAGGCGTCGAACGCCGCGGCTGCCTATGTCACCTTCAAGCCCTTCGCGGAGCGTGCCGGCACCGACCGGACCGAGCTCAATATCGAGAACGACATGCGCGCCGCGCTGGCCGACATCAACGAAGCGATGACCTTCGTCATCCCGCCGCCCGTCATTCAGGGTGTCGGCAATGGCGGCGGCTATCGCATGATGGTGCAGGACCGCAGCGACGCCGGCTATCAGGCGCTCGAAGCGGCTGCGGGCGGCGTGATCGGCGAGGCGCATAAGAGCAAGGAGCTCGCCAACGTCTTCACGCTGTTCAACACCGCGACCCCGCGCATCTATGCGAACATCGACCGCGCCAAGTCCGACATGCTCGGCGTCCCCGCGAGCCGCGTGTTCGAAGCGATGCAGGTCTATCTCGGCTCGTCCTACGTCAACGACTTCAACCTGCTCGGCCGCACCTTCCGCGTGACCGCACAGGCGGATGCCCAATATCGTGACGATCCGGCCGACATCGCGCTGCTCAAGACCAAGTCCAACGCCGGCGGGATGGTGCCGATCGGCGCGGTCGCGACGTTCGAGGACCGCACCGGGCCGTACCGCGTCACCCGCTTCAACCTCTTCCCCGCGGTCGAGGTCGATGGCGACACCGCGCCGGGCTATTCCACCGGTCAGGCGCTGGCGCGGATGGAGGTGATCGCCAAGGATCTGCCGCAGGGCTTCACCGCGGAGTGGACCGACCTCGCCTTCCAGCAGAAGGCGGCGGGCAACATCGCGGTGCTGATCTTCGCGCTGTCGGTGGTGTTCGTCTTCCTCGTGCTGGCGGCGCAGTTCGAAAGCCTGATGCTGCCGATCTCGATCATCCTGATCGTGCCGATGACGCTGCTGGCCGCGATGCTGGGCGTCAACTTCCGGGGGCTGGATAACAATATCCTGACCCAGATCGGCCTGATCGTGCTGATCGGCCTCGCCGCGAAGAACGCGATCCTGATCGTGGAATTCGCCAAGCAGGCCGAAGAACGCGGCGCTACCGCGCTCGAGGCTGCGGTCGAAGCGGCGCGGGTCCGGCTCCGGCCGATCCTGATGACCAGCTTCGCCTTCATTCTGGGCGTGCTGCCGCTGGTCACCGCCTCGGGTCCGGGCTGGGAGCTGCGTCAGGCGCTGGGCACCGCGGTGTTCTACGGCATGATCGGCGTCACTGCCTTCGGCCTGATCTTCACCCCGACCTTCTACGTCGCGTGCCGTGCGCTCGCCGACCGGTTCAAGCATCGCCCGCGCGGCGGTGCCCCGGTGGCCGAAGTGCAGCCCGCGGAATGATGAAAACAGGAAAGGAGCAAACCATGCTTCGCAATCTGATGATCGCCGCGTCGGCGCTGGCCCTCGCCGCCTGCGCCACCGGCCCCGACTATGCCGCTCCCCAGACCTCGTCCGCGGCTGCGGGCAAGTTCGTCGCCGCCACCGGTCCCGCGGTCGATCCGCTGGCGCCGGTGCAGGGCGAATGGTGGAAGCTCTACGACGATCCGGTGCTCGATCAGCTGATCGCCGATGCGCAGGCGGCGAATACCGACATTCGCGTCGCGGTCGCCCGGCTCGACAAGGCGCGCGCCGCGCTGCGGGCGGTGAAGACCGACCGGTTGCCCGATGTCGGCGTCAGCGCCGGGGCGAACTATGGCCGCTCGCCCGCCTTGCAACGCCCGCCGGGTGCGCCGCGTGAGGACTGGTCGATCGATGCCGGCCTCAACGTCGCGTACGAGGTCGACCTGTTCGGCCGCGTGTCGCGCGGGGTTGAGGCGGCGCGCGGCGATCTCGGCGCGGCGCAGGCCGATCTGGAGGCGGTGCAGATC
>DATIGZ010000298.1:0-12447 GCA_035481255.1 Sphingomonas sp.
CCGGAGAGCATCGCGTCGGCGGCGTCAGCGCCGGCTTTCCGCGCGCGGGCGATGGCATCGTGGACTCGATCTCGGGCCTGTTCGGGGGTCAGCATCGCGGCGATCTAGGAAGTCGGTGCGCCAACGTCAAAAGGCCCCCTCAAAATGCGGTCGTTCCGACGACGAAACAGGCGGCGAAGACGAGGAAACCCGCGAAGCGGTTCGACCGGAAACGGCGCAGGGCATTTTCACCGTCGGCGGGGATGAGCGTGCCGACCTGCCAGAGCAGATGGGCGGCCGCCGGGGCGAGCGCGACGAGGACGAGCGTGTCGGGCCGGATCTGCCACAGCGCCGAACTCCAAAGCGTGAGCGCGATGGCGTAGAAGGCGGCGACGCCGAGCCGGACATTGTCGCCCAGCCGCCGCGCGGAGGAGCGGACGCCGACCAGCGCGTCGTCCTCGACATCCTGCAGCGCGTAGATCGTGTCGTAACCGATCACCCAGAAGATGCAGCCCGCGTAAAGAAGCAGGGCGGGCGCAGGGAGTTCGCGTGCCACCGCCGCCCAGCCGACCAGCGCCGCCCAGGAGAAGACGAGGCCGAGCCACGCCTGCGGCCACCAGGTGATCCGCTTCATGAAGGGGTAGGCGGCGACCAGCGCCAGGCTGGCGAGGGCGATGATCGCGGCGAAGGGGTTGAGCTGGACCAGAACCAGCAGCCCGATCAGACACAGCGAAACCAGCCAGATCCATGCCGCCTTGAGGCTGACCGCGCCGCTGGCGAGGGGGCGCGAGCGGGTTCGCGCGACCTGACGGTCGAGATCGCGATCGACGATGTCGTTATAGACGCAGCCCGCCCCGCGCATCGCGATACTGCCGAGCAGGAACCACGCGAGCAGATCCCAACGCGCGACCGCGCCGCCGGCCAATGCGATCGCCCATGCGCCCGGCCAGAACAGCAGCCACCAGCCGATCGGCCGGTCGAACCGCGCCAGCAGAGCGTAGGGGCGCGCCGCAGCGGGGAGCAGGCGGATGAGGCCGCGATGCTCGGTGTCGGGGACGGTCTGGGCAGTGTCGGTCATGTCAGCGCGGCTTGCCGAAGTTGACAAAGTTGACAGTTTTGACGGGTGTCATGCGCGGTGTCGGGAGAGAGGGCGAAGCCGTGAAGGTCATGCTTTCTGCTGCCACAAGCGGGGCCTTGTAGGACAGCGAAAAGAAGAAGCCGCCACCGGCTAAGGGCCGGGGTGACGAGGGCGGGAAGTGCGGTTAGGGCAGGGGACATGATCGCCACCCCTGCCTGGCCGCCGCAATCGACCCCGCGCCTGTTCGTCGAACCCGCATTGTCGGCGGGCGAACTGCGGCGCATCGACGGACCGCAGGGGCATTATCTGGCGAGCGTGATGCGCCTCAAAGCCGGCGATCCGGTGAAGCTGTTCGACGACGCGACCGGCGAGTGGCTGGCGGTGGCGACCGAGGTGCGCAAGCGTGACGTCACGCTGGAGCTGCGCGAGAAATTGCGCGAGCGCGAGGCGGTGCCCGATTTGTGGCTGTGCGCCGCGCCGATCAAGAAGGGGCGGATCGACTGGGTGGCGGAGAAGGCATGCGAACTGGGCGTCGCGCGGCTGGCGCCGGTGCTGACACGGCGCGCGGTGGTCGACAAGCTCAACCTCGACCGGCTGCGCAGCCATATGATCGAGGCGGCGGAGCAATGCGGGCGCACCGCGCTGCCCGAGCTGGTCGAGCCGGTGAAGCTGGCGGCGATGCTCAAGGACTGGCCCGCCGATCGTGCGCTGTTCTTCGCCGACGAGACCGGCGGCGTGCCCGCGCTGGAGGCGATGCGGGTACATCGCGGGCCGGCGGCGATCCTGATCGGTCCGGAGGGCGGATTCGATGCCGAGGAGCGCGAGGCGATCCGCGCCGTGCCGGGCGCGGCGGGCATTTCGCTCGGCCCGCGAATCCTGCGTGCGGAGACCGCGGCGGCGGCGGCGGTGAGCCTGTGGATGGGGGCCGCAGGGGACTGGTGATTTCCCACTGAAAATTGGGTGTTTCATCCCCTCTTTCGCGGATCGTTACGCGCGCCTACATGCCGCGCATGAGCACCAAGACGGCTGTAAGCAGCAACGCGCCTGTCATCGAGAGCCGTCAGCAGCTCCTCGATTATTTTGCCGGTGGCGAGAAGCCCGCCGAGCGCTGGCGAATCGGCACCGAGCACGAGAAGTTCGTCTATTCGACCACGGACTGTCACGCGCCGTCCTATGACGAGCCGGGCGGCATCCGCGATCTGCTCGCCGAGCTGACCCAGTTCGGCTGGTCGCCGGTGACCGAGGGCGACAATGTCATCGCGCTGTCCGGCCCTGACGGCACCGTGAGCCTCGAGCCCGCGGGACAGCTCGAGCTGTCGGGCGCGCCGCTGGAAAATCTCCACCAGACCTGCGCCGAGACCGGCCGTCACCTGCAACAGGTGAAGGCGGTGGGCGAGAAGCTCGGCCTCGGCTTCCTTGGCCTTGGCATGTGGCCCGACAAGGCGCGCAGCGACCTGCCGGTGATGCCCAAGGGGCGCTACGGCATCATGCTCAACCACATGCCGCGCGTCGGCAGCCTCGGCCTCGACATGATGCTGCGCACCTGCACGATTCAGGTGAACCTCGACTATTCGAGCGAGGCGGATATGGCGCAGAAGTTCCGCGTCGGCCTCGCGCTTCAGCCGCTGGCGACCGCGCTGTTCGCCAATTCGCCCTTCACCGAACGCAAGCCCAACGGCTTCCTCAGCTATCGCAGCCATATTTGGTCGGACACGGATCCGGCGCGCACTGGCATGCTGCCCTTCGTGTTCGAAGACGGGTTCGGGTATGAGCGCTACGCCGACTATGCGCTCGATGTGCCGATGTACTTCGTCTACCGCGACGGGAAATATATCGACGCGGCGGGCCTCAGCTTCCGCGACTTCCTGAAGGGCGAGCTGCCGGTCCTGCCCGGCGAAAAGCCGACGATCGACGATTGGGCCGATCACCTCTCTACCGCCTTTCCCGAAGTGCGGCTCAAGACTTTCCTCGAGATGCGCGGCGCCGATGGCGGGCCGTGGAACCGCATTTGTGCGCTGCCGGCGCTGTGGGTCGGCCTGCTCTATGATCAGGGTGCGCTCGATGCGGCGTGGGATCTGGTCAAGGACTGGGACATGGCCGGGCGGCAGGAACTGCGCGACTCCGTGCCGAAGCTCGGCCTCGACGCGCCGCTGCCGGGCGGCGGAACGCTGCGCGACATCGCGGGACAGGTGGTCGACATCGCGGGCGCCGGGCTGACTGCGCGCGCGCGGCTCAATTCGGCGGGCGACAATGAGAGCGGCTTCCTCGATCCGCTGCGTGAGATCGTGCGGACGGGGAAGGTGCCCGCCGAGGTGCTGCTGGAGCATTATCGCGACGCATGGGCGGGCGATCCCTGCCGCATCTATGGCGAAACGAAGTTCTGAATGCAGCTGGCGCGGGGGCTGATCGATGACGGCACGCTGGCCGTCGCGATCCCTGCCTTTCTCGCGCTGGTCAACCTGATCACGCTGCTGAGCTTCTGGCACGACAAACGGCGCGCGATCACGGGCGGTCAGCGGATTCGTGAATCGGATCTGCTGCTTCTTGCGCTGCTCGGCGGATCACCCGCGGCCCTGCTGGCGCGTCAGTGGTTCCGGCACAAGACGCGCAAGCAGCCCTTCTCGACGCTGTTGCTGCTGATCGTCGGCTTGCAGATCGGGGCGCTGATCGGCCTTATGCTGATCCGGTAGCCACGCGCCGCTCGTGCCGGCGACCGGGATCAGGACGGCTCAGTCCCTATGGCTTCGGCGCCGCGCGGTTCGACTTTCGCCGGCCGGTTAGGGGGCATTCCCATCCCGGCTCGACCTCGCGCCCGCTATACTGGCTCGCCTCGGAGGCTTCTCCATGCCGCGCGAGCATCGGATTGGGCTCGCCCGCAATGGCGATGTCGCGCTCGATAATCGTGCCGCGCAGCTTCTCGTAGCTTCCCTCGGCGCGCAGCCGTTCGAACTGATCGTGGAGGTTGAACACCAGCGCCGGGCACTCGAAACGGCGCGCGATGCGGCTGGCGCCGGGATGCAGGCCGACGACGAAGAAGGCCTCGCCGCCAAAGCTCAGCGAGAAATGCGGATCGTCGGGCGACTGGCTGACGCGGGAGTCGGGCTGCTGGCCGAGCCATTCGTCCTTGTCGCTGAGCGATTGCAACCGCTCCCAGAGGTTTGTCTCGAACCCGAGTTCGTCGAGGTCGGGATCTTCCTCGAACAGCACGACGAGCGACTGGAACAGCACCGGATCAGCGCGATAGGCGGCGGCGATATCGAACAGGGCGGGCAGGATGCGCAGATCGTCCCATGCCGAGCGGATGTCGCGACCGATCACGAAGCGCATCTGATCGCGGGCCAGCGCCGATTTGGCGCCGACGCACGGGAAACCGGGGTCTCTTACAAAGTCCCGAAATCGCCGGGCGAGCGGATGGTCCGCGTCGTTAACTGGGTCGAGCATGCCCGGGAGAACGGCGCCCGCGCGAATAGGTTCACGCGGGCGCCGGATGCGGCTGCCGTCAGACGAGCAATCCCATCACTTCCTGTGCCTTGCGCAGCAGCGGGGCGGCGAGGGCGGAGGCGCGTTCGGCGCCCTTACGCAGTTCGGCGTCCACCGCGGCGCGATCGGCGGTGAGACGTACCATCTCGTCGCGGATCGGGCCGAGCTTCGCGACCGCGAGGTCGGCGAGCGCCGGCTTGAAGCTGCCGAAGCCCTGACCGGCATATTCCGTGACCACGTCGTCGGGCGTGCGGTCGGCCAGCGCGGCGAAGATGGTCACGAGGTTCTTCGCCTCGGGCCGGTCCTTGAGCGCTTCGAACGTCTCGCCCAGCGGCTCGGGATCGGTCTTCGCCTTGCGGAACTTCTGCGCGATGGCGTCGTCGTCATCGATCAGGTTGATCCGCGCCGCGTCCGAGGGGTTGGATTTGGACATTTTCTGGGTCGCGTCGCGCAGGCTCATGATGCGCGGCGCTTCCTTGCTCACCAGCGGCTCGGGCTGGACCAGCAGCTCGACGCCATAGTCCTGATTGAACTTGGCAGCGATGTCGCGCGCCAGCTCCAGATGCTGCTTCTGATCCTCGCCCACCGGGACATGGGTGGTCGAATAGAGCAGCACGTCGGCGGCCATCAGCACCGGATAGTCGTACAGCCCGACGCTCGCGCCCTCGCGGTTCTTGCCGGCCTTGTCCTTGAACTGGGTCATGCGGTTGAGCCAGCCTACGCGCGCGACGTTGTTGAGCAGCCATGCCAGCTCGCTATGCGCGGGGACGCGCGCCTGATTGAACAGGATCGAGCGGTTCGGATCGATGCCCGAAGCGATCATCGCGGCGGCGATCTCGAACGTATTGGCGTGCAGCGCTGCCGGCTCGATCCATTCGGTCAGGCCATGCAGGTCGGCGATGAAGTACATGCTCTCGCCGCCCGCTGCGTCGATCTGCGCCTGCATACCGACCCACTGCTTGATCGCCCCCAGATAGTTGCCGAGGTGGAGATTGCCGGTGGGCTTGATGCCGGAAACGACGCGCATGGAAGTTCTCTAAAAAGTGAGTGGATCAGGCGGCGCGGCGGCGGAACAGCGCCTTCAGGTCGCCGATCCGTACCGCTCCGGTGCCGAAGCACGCGACCGCGTACACGATGGAGCCGGCGCCGACCAGCACCAGCATCGCCGCGGTGCGGATCGTCCACGTCCCCGAGATGTAGGGCGTGAACAGGTCGTTGAGGAAGAACATCACCGCGCCCATCGCCACCGACGCGCCGACCAGCCGCCAGACGCGGCGCTTGAGCTGGTCGTCGGCGACGAAATGCCCGCGTTTGGCCAGCGCGCGATAGAGCAGGGCGACGTTGACCCATGCCGCGACCGCGGTGGCGAGCGGCGGTCCCATATGCTGCAGCGGCACGATCAGCGCGAGGTTGAGCGCGAGGTTCACGGCGATCGACGCGGTGGCATAGCGCACCGGGCTTTTGGTGTCCGAGCGGGCGTAGAAGCCCGGCGTCAGTACCTTGACCAGGATGTAGGCTGGCAGGCCGACCGAGAAGGCTGCGAGTGCCTGCGCGGTCTTGATCGTGTTCTCCGCCGTGAACGCGCCGTGCTGGAACAGCGCCGCGACGATCGGGCCGCCGCAGATCACCAAAGCAGCGGTGGCAGGGAGGGTGAGGAACAGCGCAAGCTCGGCGCCGCGATTCTGGGTGTGCATCGCGGCGCCTTCGTTCCCCGCGCCGAGCTGGCGCGCGATGGTCGGGAGCAGGACGGTGCCGAGACCGATGCCGATCAGGCCGAGAGGCAGTTGGTTCAGCCGGTCGGCATAATAGATATAGGAAACCGAACCCTCGGCGAGCATGCTGGCGGCGAGCGCGGTCGAGATGATCAGGTTGATCTGGGTTGCGCCCGCACCTGCGGCGGCGGGGCCGATCAGGGCGAGCAGCTTCTTCACGTCGGGCGACAGGCGCGGCATCCGCAGGCGCAGCTTCACCCCGTTGGCTCGGCAGGCGAGGATCAGCCAGATCAGCTGGAGCGCGCCGGAGACCGTCACCGCGATCGCCTGATTGCGCGCGGTGAGCAGTGTGTCGTCGTTATGGAAGAACAGCAACGCCGCGATCAGCGTCAGGTTGAGCAGGATCGGGGCCGCGGCGTTGACCCAGAATTTCTGGAGCGAATTGAGGATCCCGCCCAGCAATGAGACGAGGCTGATCAGCAGCAGATAGGGGAAGGTGATGCGCGACAGCTCGACCGCGAAGGCGAATTGCGGCGGCGTCACGTCGTTGAACCCGCCGGACATTGCCCACACGACCGGGTAGGCGGCGATCTCCATGACCGCGGTGAGCAGGATCAGGATGGGCAGAAGGACCGAGAGCGCCTCTTCCGCGAAGGACAGCGCCGGTTTGGTGTCGCCGTCGGCTTCGCCCACCTTCTTGCTGAACATCGGTACGAAAGCGGCGCTGAACGCCCCTTCCGCGAACAGCGCGCGGAACAGGTTGGGTAGGCGGAAGGCGATCAGGAAGGCGTCGGAGGCGAAGCTCGCCCCGACATAGCGCGCGAACAGCGAATCGCGAACCAGTCCGAGCACGCGGCTGGCGAGCGTCAGCCCGCCGATCGACCCGAGTGCCCGGACAAGGTTCATCTGCTGCTCCCGGAACCGGGATCAGGCCTGGCCGGCTTCCCCGAGAGTGCCCTCTTCGGCGGCGCGCGCCTCGAGCTGCTGGTAGTAGAGGCCGTTGAAATCGATCGGCTCGAGCATCAGCGGCGGGAAGCCGCCGTCGCGGACGGCATCGGCCAGCACGCGGCGGGCGAACGGGAAGAGCAGGCGCGGCGCCTCACCCAGCAGGAACGGCTGAAGGTGTTCGGCCGGGATGTTGCGGGCCGCGAACAGGCCGGCATAGGAAAGGTCCACGACAAACGCGACCTGGCCTTCGGTCTCGGCGCGCACGTCGATCTTGAGAACGACTTCGTGCACGTCCTGCGCGACTTCGCCCGAACCGATGTTGAACTGGACGTCGAACGCGGGCTGACCCTGCACCTGATAGATGGCGGGCGCGTTCGGATTCTCGAACGAGAAGTCCTTCACATATTGCGAGATCACGCCCACCGAGGGAGCGGTATCGGCGCCGTTCGCGAGCGGCTCACCCTGCGGCGCTGCGTTTTCCGGCTCGTCCATGTTCGAAAGTCCTTCTTGTCTGGGATATTTATCGCGGTGATCCGCGTTGGAATGACGGTCGCGCCTAGCAGGGGCGATCCGGTGTTTCAACGGGCGTGCGCGGTCATCGGTTAACGGTTCCGTTCATGCTATATTTGAATCGGGCGCGTATCCTGCCTATGTGGAGCGTGGAAACGAGGTGTCCCAAGTGTATCTAGTCGTCCTGTTTGCAGCGATCGCGGCCTTTCTGGCGCTCCGGCTCTATTCGGTGCTGGGCAAGCGCACGGGCCATGAGCAGCAGCCGCTGCCGCGCGCGGCGGACGAACGCGTCGGCGCGCCGCCGATTCCCCGCACGATCGACATGCCGGCCGAGGTTCGCGATGCGGGACCGCGCGCTGTGGAGCCGGGCGCCGAGGGCGGGCTGCGCGCGCTGGTTGCCGCCGACCCGTCGTTCGACGTCGCCCAGTTCGTCGAAGGCGGCAAATCGGCCTACAAGATGATCCTCGAAGCCTTTTGGAAGGGCGACCGCGAGACGCTGACCTGGCTGGTCGAGGACGAGGTTCGCGACAGCTTCATCGAAGCGATCGACGCGCGAGACGCTGCCGGCGAGACGCTCGACAACCGCCTGATCTCGATCGAGCGCGCGGCGATCTCCGAAATCGCGGTCGAGGGCCGCATGGCACGGGTCACGATGCGCTTCGATGCCGATATCGCCGCGGTGACGCGCGACAAGGACGGCAATGTCATCGCCGGATCGCTGACCGATGCGGTCGATACGCATGACGTGTGGACGTTCAGCCGCGATCTGCGCAGCGACGATCCGAACTGGAAGCTCAGCGATACCGACGAAGCGTAAGGGGTAGATATGCGCGCTTGGGGGGTAGCGGCGCTGGCCGTAGTGGTTAGCGCCTGTTCGTCGGGCGTGGTTCCATCGCGGCCGGGAGCGGTACGGCCCGCGCCCGCCGCGACCGCCACCATGGCGACGGCAGCAGCCGCGGGCCTCGTCGCCGGGCCGAACGTCGCCGATCTGCCGATCACCTCCGCCGGCGCCGCACGCGCGCTGGAGGCGTTCCGGACCAGCTGTCCCAGTCTGATCAAACGGACCGATACCAGCGGCCTGACCCGCGCCGAGGACTGGCGCGCGGCATGCGACGCCGCGCGGACCACGCAGGCGGGCGGCGCTACCGCGTTCTTCGCGCGCTATTTCGAGGCGGTGCAGGTCGCCGACGGCAAGGCTTTCGCCACCGGCTATTACGAGCCCGAGATCGCTGGATCGCGCACGCGGCGCTCGGGCTACGAAGTGCCGATCTATGCCCGTCCCGCCGACCTGATCGATGTCGATCTTGGTACCTTCTCCGACAATCTGAAAGGCCGCTCGATCCGCGGGCGTGTCGATGGCACCAAGTTCGTACCCTATCACGACCGTACGGCGATCGAGCAGGGCGGCCTTGCCGGCCGCGGGCTCGAGATCGCCTGGGCGGCGGACCCGGTCGAGCTGTTCTTCCTCCAAATCCAGGGTTCGGGGCGGCTGCGGCTGCCCGACGGTGGAATCATGCGCATCGGC
Organism: Sphingomonas sp.; assembly: GCA_035481255.1. Taxonomy (GTDB): domain Bacteria; phylum Pseudomonadota; class Alphaproteobacteria; order Sphingomonadales; family Sphingomonadaceae; genus Sphingomonas. The sequence continues at coordinate 9,233 of DATIGZ010000298.1, forward strand.
TATGCCAGCCAGAACGGGCGTGATTACACCGGCATCGGCAAGCTGATGCTCGATCGTGGCATCCTGCCCAAGGGGCAGGCGTCGATGCAGGGCATCATGGCCTATCTGCGGCAAAACCCGGAGCAGGGCCGCGCGATCATGCGCGAGAACAAGAGCTATGTCTTTTTCCGCGAGCTGACCGGGGCCGGACCGCTGGGCGCGATGGGCTATCCGGTGACGGGGCGCGGAAGCGTCGCCGCCGATCCCAAATTCGTACCGATGGGCGCCCCCGTGTTCCTGTCGATGGACCGGCAGGACGCGACGGGGATCTGGGTCAATCAGGACACCGGCGGCGCGATCAAGGGCAGCAACCGGTTCGACACCTTCTGGGGCGCGGGCGACGATGCACGCGCGATCGCCGGCGGCATGGCGGCGCGCGGCACCGCGTGGCTGTTGCTGCCCAAGGGGACTCTGGCGCGCCACGGCGCCGACTGAGATGACGAGAGCGCCGCGCACGATGACGCCCGAGGAACGGGCGCTGTGGGCGCGTGTGATCGCCACGGTGACGCCGATCGCGCGCGAGCCGGTGCCCGCCAAGGCTCCCCCATCCAAGCTCCCCGTGCCGGTCGCTTCCGAGCCTGTCGCCGCGGCGCGTGTGAAGGGTCGCGTGCCGCCTGCGCCTGTCGCGAAGCCTAAGCCCGCGCGGCCCTCCGCCGACACGCTCGACGCGAGCTGGGATCGCCGTCTGGGCCGTGGATTGGTGGCGCCGGAGAGCGCGATCGACCTGCATGGCCACACGCTCGCCAGCGCGCATGCCCGGCTCGATCGCGGGCTGGAAGCGGCGATCGCGCGCGGCGACCGCGTGCTGCTGCTGATCACCGGCAAGCCGCCGCGTCCCGAATCGGAGCGACCGCACGCACGCGGCGCGATCCGGGCGGCGGTGGGGGACTGGCTGGCGGGATCGCGCCATGGCGACCGAATCGCCGCGGTGCGGAACGCGCATCCGCGGCACGGCGGACAGGGCGCGCTCTATATCGTTTTGAAAAGACAACGGTCCGCGCCGCCGCGAAATTTTTAACCCTTTCGCACCTATAACCACCCGTCGTCCGCAACCGGTGGAATCTAGGGGGGATCGCGCAGTCGCGATGAACGGTTTTTCGCTCAAGAGTCGTGCGATCGTGTTTGCGATCTGCGCCGGGGCGTTCGTGTTCATCCTCGCGCTTGCCGCCACCTCGCGCGGCCATTTCGATACCGAGAATGCGGGCCGCGCGCTGATCGCGGCGATCATCTGCGCGGCGATGTGCTGGGCCTATGCCGAGCGGACGATCGCCTCCACCGCCGCCGCCATCGATGCAGCGATCGAGCGTCTGGCGAGCGCAGCCAATGGCGACCTGCAAAGCGAGATTCCGGCTGAGGTCGGGGAATGCGTACCCCCCCTTGCCGAGGCGATGGATGGGCTGTTCCGCCAGCTTCATTCGAATCTGGAAAGCGTGCAGCGGCTCGCGCTCTTCGACCCGGTCACCGCGCTTCCCAACCGAATCCATTTCCGTCGCAGTTGCGAGCGAGTGCTGACCGAGATGCCGCCCGAAGCGATGGCGGCGTTGTTCTTCATCGATCTCGACCGGTTCAAGGCGGTCAACGATACGCTCGGCCATGCGATGGGCGATCAACTTCTGGGCATGGTCGCCAACCGCCTGCGCGCGGTGGCCGACCGCTTCATCGTTGAGGGCGATCTGCGTCAGCCGCTGATCGGGCGGCTTTCGGGCGATGAATTCACCATCTTCTTCCCCGCTATCACCAATGTCCGCGACGCCGACCGTATCGGCCGCGGTATCCTGTTCGCGTTGTCCGAGCCGTTCGACCTCGCCGATCAGGAAGTGAGCATCGGCGCGTCGGTCGGGATCGCGATGCGGCCCGAACATGGCGCGACGCTGACCGATCTGATGCGCGCGGCGGATGCCGCCATGTATCACGCAAAGGGCAATGGCCGGGGCCGGGCCGAGCATTTCAGCGAGCAACTGGCCACCGAGATCGCCGAGCGCGCGCGGCTTGAGAGCGACTTGCGGGGCGCGGTCGAGCAGGACCAGTTCGCGCTCGTCTATCAGCCGCAAATCAGCGCCGCCGACGGCCGGATCGTCGCCGCGGAGGCGCTGTTGCGCTGGCAGCACCCGGAGCGCGGTCTATGCCTGCCCGGTACCTTCATCTCACGCGCCGAGGAGACCGGCCTGATCGTCGAGATCGGCGAATGGGTGGTCGAGAATGTCGCCAACACCATCGCGCGCTGGGGCAAACTGGGCGTCGAGCAGCGGATGGCGGTCAACATCAGTCCGCGCCAGCTAGACCACGCCGCCTTCTTCCGCCGGCTGCGCGACGCGATGCAGGCGGCGGGAGCGCCGGCGCGCTTGCTGGAGCTTGAGATCACCGAGACGCTGGCGATGCACTGTTCGCGCGAGGTGATCGACGCGATCGCCGCGCTGCGTGCCGACGGGGCGAGCATCGCGATCGACGATTTCGGGACGGGTTATTCGAACCTTGCCCGGTTGCGCGATCTGCCGCTCGATCGGGTGAAGCTCGACCGCAGTCTGGTCGAGAATGTCGCGACCAACTCCGAAGCGCGGACCATCGCACAGGCGGTGATCGGCCTGATCCACGGCATCGGCTGTGAGGTCGTCGCCGAGGGGATCGAGACGCAGGGCCAGCTCGATGTGCTGCGCGTGATCGGCTGCGACGTGCTGCAGGGCTATGTCATCGCCCAGCCGATGACCGAGCATGACTTCATCGCATGGGCGCAGCAGGCGCCGCAGCTCGAAGCGCGGGTCGCGGGCTAGAGTCCTTCCGGTAAATGCGGCACCAGCCCGCTCCCCACCCGGCCACCCGTAGGATACTAAAGTTGGGTGGCCGGGTGGGGAGCGGGCTGGTGCCGTTTCAGCGAAGCTGAAAAACGATCTAGGCGTAAACGCGCCGCAACAGGTTTTCGTAAATCGCCGTAAGCTTGTGGAGGTCGTCGAGCGCGACGGCCTCGTCCAGCTTGTGCATGGTCGCGTTGAGCAGGCCGAATTCGGCGACCGGGCAGATTCGCGACAGGAAGCGCGCGTCGGACGTGCCACCGCTGGTGGACAGTTCGGGCCGGATGCCGGTCTCGGCCTCGATTGCGTCGCTGATCAGGGAGGACAGCGTGCCCGGCTCGGTCAGGAAGGCCTCGCCATAGACGCGGCCGCGGACGATGGCGGCGGGGG
>DATIGZ010000299.1:0-4560 GCA_035481255.1 Sphingomonas sp.
CCTGATAGCCGGTCATCGCGGTGTGGAAGCACACTTCGCCCGCCGCATTGCCCTCGGCGCCGAATCCACGCCCCCAGATCACTTCGCCCGACGCAAGAACAAGAACGCCTGTAGCTCCTTCAGGCACGGTAAAAGGCGTCGCGTCGGCCATTATGAGAGGGCGCTCCTACAGGGGGTTTCCGGCAATGTGTGCTAAGGGCCGCCCGCTAGACCCCTCCCCCCTTTTCGTCAACCCTCGCAACCGGCGTCCGCGGGGGCTAATGGCGGATAATTCCGATTCACCTGTGGGTAGAAACAAAATGATCCGCGACGACATCAAGGCCGCTCTCGTCACCGCCATGAAGGGCGGCGACAAGGAAAGCACCGCCGCCATCCGCCTGATCCAGAGCGCGATCAAGAACCGGGATATCGAAGTACGGACGCAGGCGCCGGTGACGGACGACGACGCGCTGGTCGTCGAAGTGCTCCAAAAAATGGTCAAGCAGCGCCGCGAGTCGATCGAGATGTTCGAGAAGGGCGGCCGTCAGGAACTCGCCGAGAATGAGAAGGCCGAAGTCGCGGTGATCGAACGCTTCCTCCCCGCGCAGCTGAGCGAGGCGGAGACGACCGCGGCGATCGAGGCGATCAAGGCAGAACTGGGCGCGTCGGGCATGAAGGACATGGGCCGCGTCATGGCCGAGCTGAAGGCGCGTCATGCAAGCCAGCTCGACATGAGCAAGGCGAGCGGGCTGGTGAAGGCGGCGCTCTCCTGACGTGGCGCTGACGCCCGCCTTCCTCGACGAGCTGCGCGCCCGCACCACGCTGTCCGCCCTGATCGGGCGCAGCGTGAAGATCACGCGTGCGGGCCGCGAATGGAAAGCGTGCTGCCCGTTCCATAACGAGAAGACGCCCAGCTTCACGATCAACGACGACAAGGGCTTCTACCATTGCTTCGGCTGCGGGGCGCATGGCGATGCGATCCGCTGGATGACCGACCAGCAGGGCCTGCCCTTCATGGACGCGGTGAAGGAGCTGGCGGCGGCGGCGGGGATGGACGTGCCGCAAGCCGATCCGCGCGCGGCGGAGAAGGCTGAGAGGGCCAAGGGGCTCCACGAGGCAATGGCCGATGCGGCCAAATTCTATGTCGATCAGCTCCACGGACTGGGAGGCGCGGAGGCGCGCGCGCTGCTCGAGCGGCGGCGTATCACCGCCGACACCGCGCGCGCATTCGGCATGGGATTCGCCCCGGATTCGCGCACCAAGCTGCGTGAGGCGTTGAAGACCTATGGCGATCCGATGCTGGTCGAGGCCGGGATGCTGATCCAGGTCGAGGGCAAGGAGCCGTATGACCGGTTCCGCAGGCGGCTGATGATCCCGATCAAGGACGCGCGCGGCCGCGTCATCGGCTTTGGCGGGCGTATCATCGGCGAGGGTGAGCCCAAGTATCTGAATTCCCCCGAGACGCCGCTCTTCGACAAGGGGCGAACGCTCTACAATCTGGACCGCGCGCAAGCGGCGTCGCGCAAAACCGGGCGGGTGATCGCGGTCGAAGGCTATATGGACGTGATCGCGCTGGCTCAGGCCGGGTTCGGCGAGGCGGTAGCGCCGCTCGGCACCGCGCTGACCGAGCATCAGCTGGAGCGGCTGTGGCGGATGGCCGACATCCCTTTCCTTGCCTTTGACGGGGACGCCGCGGGGCAGAAGGCGGCGATGCGCGCCGCTCACCGCGCCCTGCCCCATCTCGGCCCCGGACGCAGCCTTGCCTTCGTCACCCTGCCCAACGGACAGGATCCCGACGATCTCGTCCGCAGCGCCGGTCCGCAGGCGTTCGAGGCGCTGCTTCAGGCCGCCCAGCCGCTCGCCGACCGCATCTGGCAGCACGAACTCGCCGCCGAGCCGCTGGAGACCCCGGAGGCACGCGCTGGCCTCAAGCGCCGCCTGTCCGATCTCGCAGCGACGATCCAGGACGGCAATGTCCGCCACGAGTACGTCACCGAGTTCCGTAACCGCTGCGACGCCCATTTTGCGCCTGCCCCGCGCGCCTTCACGCCGCGCGCACAGGGCAACCGCACACCCGGGCGCCCGGGCCAGCGCTGGCAGCCGCCCGAACCGCCGCCCAGCCCCGCGGTCCAGGCATTGGGTGCGACCGGCATCGATCGGGTGCTCGCCAAGGCGGTGCTGGCCGGCCTGATCCGCCACCCGGCGGAAATCGCCCGGCATATCGAGACGCTGTCCACCCTGCGCCTTGCCGATGGCGCGCTGGGCCGATTGTTCGAGGCAGTGGTGGACGTAGCCCTTGAAGATCAGGCGCTTGATACTGCGCGCCTGCGCACCATATTGGCGGCGTCCGGTTTTGATCAGATAGCGAGCGAACTGCTTCGCGCCGACGCACTACGCTTCACCTTCACGCAGAAAGAATGGGATGCGGGACGGGCCGCGCTCGACCTTAGTGAAGCGATCGCGGTGCTTGTCGCGAGGCCGCAGGTCGACGCCGCACTGGCGGAGGCAACGGCTGCGGTTCAGGCGCGTTTCAGTGACGAAGCGTTCGAGCGTCAGGTGGCGCTGGTACGGCGCAAGGCGGAGCTCGAAGCGCGACTCGCGAATCTGATGCTTGCGGACGAGGCGTAATTCAGGAATAGGGCGGCGTATAATAGCCGCCATCCGGTTTTCGAAGGCAATCGATGGCAAAGGCAATGATGACTGACGGCGCGGACACGACCGAGGCTGGCGATGCGCCGCTGATCGACCTCAACGAGGGGTCCATCAAGAAGCTGGTCGCGCGCGCCAAGAAGCGCGGTTACATCACCGTCGATCAGCTCAACGAAATGCTCCCGCAGGATCAGTTCACCTCAGAGCAGATCGAGGACGTGATGTCGGCCCTGTCCGACATGGGCGTCAACGTCGTCGAGAATGAGGACGTCGGCGAGGACGAGCAGCCCGAGGACGACACCCCGGATGAGGTTGATGCGTCCGACAAGGATGACGAACCCTTCGAGATCGCGAAGAAGAAAGAGACGGTCGATCGCACCGACGATCCCGTCCGCATGTACCTGCGCGAGATGGGCGCCGTCGAGCTGCTCAGCCGCGAGGGCGAAATCGCGATCGCCAAGCGCATTGAGGCCGGCCGCGACACGATGATTCTCGGCCTGTGCGAATCGCCGATCACGTTCAACGCGATCATCGGCTGGTCCGACGCGCTCAACGAAGGCACGATGCAGCTGCGCGAGATTCTCGATCTCGACGCGATGCTGTCCAAGGGTCCGTCGGCCGAGCAGGTCGAGGGCGCCGAGGAAGACGATAACGGCGAAATCAGCGAGAAGACCGCCGGCGCATCGTTCAAGGAAGAGGAAGAGCCTGAAGAGGCGTCCGCCGACGATGACGACGACGAGATGACCGAGCGCCGCGCGCCGCGTCCGTCGGACGACGACGAAGAGGACAACACCCTCAGCCTCGCGCAGATGGAAGAGACGCTGAAGCCGCAGGCGCTGGAGCGCTTCGCGAGCATCACTTCGATCTACAAGAAGTTCAGCAAGGTTCAGCAGCAGCGGCTCGACGCGATGGCGGCGGGCGGCGAACTGACCGCGGCGGACGAGAAGAAGTATCACAAGCTGCGCGAGGAGCTGACCGCGGAGGTCGAGTCCGTGCAGTTCCATCAGGCGAAGATCGAATATCTCGTCGACCAGCTCTACAGCTTCAACCGGCGCCTCACTGCGCTGGGCGGTCAGATGCTGCGCCTTGCCGAGCGCCACAAGGTCAACCGCAAGGATTTCCTCGACCGCTATATGGGCCATGAGCTCGACGAGAGCTTCATCGCTTCGGTCGAAAAGATCGACAAGAAGTGGGCGGCGTTCGCAGCGAACGAGGCTTCGGCGGTCGACCGCATCCGTGTGGAAGTCAGCGAGATCAGCCAGCAGACCGGCATGGCGCTCACCGAATTCCGGCGAATCGTCAACATGGTACAGAAGGGCGAGCGCGAGGCGCGCATCGCCAAGAAGGAAATGGTCGAAGCGAACCTGCGCCTCGTCATCTCGATCGCCAAGAAATACACCAACCGCGGCCTGCAGTTCCTGGACCTCATCCAGGAGGGCAATATCGGCCTGATGAAGGCGGTCGATAAGTTCGAATATCGTCGCGGCTACAAGTTCAGCACCTATGCGACCTGGTGGATTCGTCAGGCGATCACCCGCTCGATCGCCGATCAGGCGCGCACGATCCGCATCCCGGTGCATATGATCGAGACGATCAACAAGCTGGTCCGCACCAGCCGCCAGTTCCTGCACGAGCAAGGCCGCGAGCCTACTCCCGAGGAAATGGCCGAGCGCCTCTCGATGCCGCTGGAGAAGGTGCGCAAGGTGATGAAGATGGCCAAGGAGCCGATCTCCCTCGAAACGCCGATCGGCGACGAGGAGGATTCGCATCTCGGCGACTTTATCGAGGACAAGAACGCGATCATCCCGGTCGACGCGGCGATCCAGGCGAACCTCAAGGAAACGGTCACCCGCGTCCTTGCCAGCCTGACCCCGCGTGAGGAGCGCGTGCTGCGCATGCGCTTCGGTATCGGCATGAACACCGATCATACGC
>DATIGZ010000300.1:0-6489 GCA_035481255.1 Sphingomonas sp.
CGCCGAGATCGAGGCCGGCGTGCTGCGCATGGCCGATGACGTCGGGGCCTGGTGCACGGCACGGCAGATGTTCGGAAGAACGGTCACCGTCAAAGCCAAGTTCGCCGATTTCCGGCAGGTGACGCGCAGCCGCACGCGTGCGCTTGCTGTGCGTGACCCTGCTGTGCTGCGTGACACCAGTGTCGAGCTGATCCGCTCGCTCTACCCGGTTACCCGGGGAATTCGTCTGGTCGGGGTGACCGTCTCCAATTTCGAGCAAGGCGACGACGCCATGCCGCTGTTCGATCATACCGGTGATGCGTCGTGAGGCGGATGATCTGGAACGGGATCAGTGGCATCTGCGGATGTTCCCGGACGGGATCGGGTTCGAATGTCGGCCGCGCATTTCCTCCATCGCGGCAATCGCTTGCCCGCCCCGCCTCTCGCCAGCGGAATCGCCGGATGCTAGCGTCCGGGCGCGGCATGGGGCCGTGGTCAGGGGGGCTGGCGCGCAATGGGCTTCTTCACGATCCTGCGGTCGATCGAGGAATTCCTCTATGAAGTGATGACCTGGCTGGTCTTCTTCCCGCGTACCCTGTGGCAGGTGATCCGCCATCCCGCGAAGATGATCGACTATTCGGATCATGAGCAGACCGACCAGCCGGCTGAGCAATATACCGATACGATCAGCCCGCCTCTGTTCCTGATGCTGACGATCCTGCTCTGTCACGGGCTCGAACTGACGCTGCACATGAACCTCGACGGCGCGAAGACCGGGCTGGGCAAGACCTTCCTCAACTCGGAAGAGAATCTGCTGATCTTCCGTGTGATCGTTTCGAGCATCTATCCGCTGGTGTTCGCCACCGGCCTGCTCAAGCGCAGCGATCGCCGGGTCGACCGCAACACGCTGCGCGCGCCTTTCTTCAGCCAATGCTATCTCGCGGCGCTGTTCACGCTGGCACTGTCGCTCAACACATTGCTGGTCCGCTCATCCGATATCAGGGCGCTGATCGCGGCCGGAGTGGTGCTGTTGCTGATCGTCGCCTGGTATGTCGCGGTGCAGACGCTCTGGTTCGCTCAGCATCTGAAGGTCGGCAGGGGCCGCGCGTTCGGCATCGCGTTCGGCACCTTCCTCAAGGCGACCTTGATCAACTCGCTGGTCAGCGCCTTCTTCGTCGCATGAAAGGAATCGACATGAAGCCGCCCCCCATGCCTGGCCTCGCGGAATCCGGTTTTGCGGGCGTCGCCGCGGGGCGGAGGGAGGTTGCCGGTTTGATCGCGATCCTCGGCCTCGCGGCGATGCCCGCATGGGCGCTGCCACAGGGGGCGAAGACCAGCTCCGCGGTCGAGTTCGCGCGAAAAGCGGATGCGCTCAAACCCGGCGAATGGGTCTGGGCCCCGCAGGTCGCGCCGAAGGGGCCGGTACATGTCTATGTCGACCTCTCGCGTCAGATCGCGACCGTCTATCGCAACGGCGTGCGCATCGGGGTCGCCACCATTTCGTCGGGCAAGCGCGGGCACGAAACACCGGCTGGGGTGTTCGTGATCCTGCAAAAGGACGCCAATCACCGCTCGAGCACGTACAACAACGCGCCGATGAAATTTCAGGAGCGGCTGACCTGGGACGGCATCGCGCTCCACGCCGGCGGGCTGCCCGGCTACCCCGAAAGCCATGGCTGCGTTCACCTCCCGCTGGAATTCGCGCGGCTGCTGTTCGGGGTGACCGAGATGGGCGGTGTGGTCGTGGTCGCGGGACGCGCGGGCGGTGCGGTGCTGGCGCCGTCGGCGGGGGTGCTCGCTCCGATCGGAGCCAAAGGCGCGGAGGTGTCCCATGAGCCGCTCCCGCCCGGTGAAAGCTGGCGCTGGACCCCCGAGGCGGCGCCTGCCGGCCCGCTCACGATCATCGCCTCGCGCGCCGACCAGCGCATCGTGGTGTTGCGCAACGGTATCGAGGTCGGACGCGCGCGCGCCGAGCTTCCGCAGGGCGATTTCCAGACGCATGTGATGACCTATGTCGTCGCGCCCGATGGCCGGTCCCGCTGGGTGCTGGTGGGGGTTCCGGGGCATCAGGACGAGGAGAGCGAGGTGCTCGACGCAGCGGTGCTGGCGCAGGCGCGGATGCCGCAGGGTTTCCTCGACGCGCTGCGCGCCGCGATCGTCCCGGGCACCACCGCGCTGGTCACTCAGTCGCCCGTGCTCCCGCACCAGACGGGCGATAAGCTCACCGTCCTCGCCAGCGGCGCGCCGTGATCGTCGCCGGGGCGCTTCGTCACGCTTGCGCCGAAGCCCGGCCGTCCGGCGGACGCGGACGGTTAGTGCCGCTCGCGCTCCAGCAATTCCTCGCGGATATGCACCGCCTGTAGCGACAGCCGCACTTCGACGAGAAACGCGACAAGCCCGGCGGTCAGCAGCAGCATCGACGCGATGAAGGTCACCGCCACCACCCCGCCAATGTCGAGATGCGTCAGCGTCGCGCCGAACATCAACGCGACGACGAGGCAGATCAGGATCGCGCTCGCCACGCACAGCCAGATCGATTTGTTGATCACCGCCAGCCGCCGGTCGATCAGCCGCAATTCCCAGACATGCCGGTCATGCTCCGCCCCTTGCGACACGGGGTGGAGCTGCTCGATCTTGCGCGAGCGATCGACCACGCGCGCCATGCGGCCGATCAGCACGTTGAGGATGCCGGCGATACCCGCCAGCAGGAAGACGGGCGCGATCGAGACTTGAATCGTGGCGGCGACGGTCGAGAGCATTGGTGACATCCGACATATCTTATGATCGTGTCGCGCTCTCGCCAAGCGGGCTTGCACCGGTTGGTAACGCATTCGCGTTATCGCGCGGGATATGACCAGGCCGATGCCGCTCGCCGAGTTCACCCGTCTGCCGCCGCTGCTCACCGCGAGCATCGGTGACGGCCTTGCGAGCGCGCTCGACGCGGTCGCGGATCATGCCGCGCCGACGCATCGTTTCCTGCGTTATGGCTGGTTCGCGGCGGCGCTCGCGGCCTATGGCGGCTCGGCGCGTACCGCGACCGTCGCGCGCGAAGGCGTGCCGGTGCTCGCGGTGCCGCTGGTGCCGAAGGGGCCGCGGTTTCTCGGCGTCACGGCGGTGCCCGGCTGCTACTGGCCCTTCCGCAGCTTTCCGGTCGCGTCCGACGCCGATGCCGAGGCATTCGAGCTGCTGCTGGACAAGCTGGGACGCGAGACCACGGCACTGCGCCTCGGCCCCGTCTACGACGGCGATCCGGCGGTCGAGGGGCTGCGTGCCGCGGCGGAGGCCAGGGGCTGGGTCGCGCTCAACCGCTTCGTTGCCGAAAGCTTCCTGCTCGACATGACGACGCTGCGCGAAGAGGGTACCTGGCCGCGCAACTCGACGCTGCGCAAGAACCGCTTCCACGAAAAGCACCTTGCCGAACATGGCGCGCTCGACTGGAGCTTCGTGTCCGGCGCCGACTGGAATCCGCGGGTGTTCGACGATCTCGCCGCGATCGAGACGAAGAGCTGGATCGCCGCGCGTACCGATGGCCGCGACGCCAAGTTCACCGTCGACGGCCATGGGGCTTTCTGGCGCGCCGCCGCGGCGGATCCGCTGATCGCACAGACGATGTGGGCGGCGTTGCTGCGCATCGACGGGGAGCCCGCTGCCTTCTCGTTCGACATGAACGCGGGCACGCTCAAATATGCGATCGCCAACAGCTATGACCCGCGCGTCGCGAAACACTCGCCCGGTAAATTGCTCTACTACCGCAACCTCGTCCGCGCCCTCGACGACGGCATGGCGACGGTCGACTGGGGGGCGGGGGACAGCGGCTACAAGCGTGTGATCGGCGCCGAAGCCGGGCCGATGATCCGCGACTGGCTGTTCGTGCGTCCGGGCGTGCCGGGAATGATCGGCCGCCTGCTCAGGGGCTGGTGGCGCCGCAGCGGCAACACCCCCGCCTGACACCCTTCCTTGCATTGTTGGATTCCGGCTGCCAGCCTCCGGCAGCTCCTTCACATCGTCGATGATCGGGTCTCGCGCACGCGTGGGAGCGTGACCTTCGGGACTTTCGGGTGCCCCGATACCCGCGTAAAAAAGCGGCTGCGACGAGGGAACGCCGCAGCCGCAGTTCTAGCCACCCCGAGAGGGGGTCTCGTGAAACTCAGACCTTGACCAGCCGGATCGCGATGTACGGCTTGCCCGGCAGCGCGATGCTCGGCCGGGCGGGATCATGGACGTCGTAATCGTCGCGTTGCTGCATCCTGAACACGCCTTCGACCGGCGTGATCGTCATGTTCCAGGTATCGATGACGTCGATGCGGAAGCTGTTCTTGGGATCGCCGCCGCGGCCCGGAAGCACGACCTTCCATTCGGTCGGCGTCCCGGTCCCGAAATATTTCAGGTAATATTCGTGCGGCACGCCGCCGAGATGATAATTCCACCACGGCTGGATCGCGTCGATGCCCGGCGCCGGGCCTTCCTCCATGATCTTGCGCAGGAAGGCGAGGCGCGGGGCGCTGGTGCCCTTGAGCACGCCGCCCTGACCGAGCCATGAGAAATCGGCGTTCTGCGTCGGGTCATAGGTTTCGCTGTGGCCGACATAGGTGCCGCCGATCAGCCCCCACCAGAAGCGCTCGACCATCCCCTGGCCGTCGAGATTACCCCAGCGCTTGGTCGAATTGCCCTCATAGACCACTTCGTCGAAGATGACGGGCTTCAGTGTCATCGCGCGGTGCAGTTCGGCGCGCAGATCGTCGAGCACCGCCGCGCCGTTCTGGACGCTGGCATGGGTGATCCACGGCTTGCGGTGGTCGTAATAGATGTTGATCTGATGGATCGAGCGCAGCCGGTCGTGCGGGTCGGCGGCGACCAGCACCTCGAACAGATGATCCCAGTCGGCCATCGACTTGGTTTTCACCGCATCATATTCGTTGGCCATCGACCACCAGACATGGCGATAGGCGCCCCAGCGCGCGGCGCAGTAGCGGACGAAGCGTTCATCGTCCGCGCGCTTCATGTCGTTGTAGCCGCGCTTCTCGTCATAGGGGTGATAGAGGATGATGTCGGCCTCGATGCCGAGCGCGCCGAGCTTGAGGATGCGGTCCTCGTAGCGGCGGAAATAGTCGGGGTCGAAACGCGTCGCGTCCCAGTCGCGCGGTCCCTTGCCGGTACGGACATAGGGGTTGGTCGCGACCGACTCGACGTTGGGCGTGACCAGCATCCGCATCTTGTTGAACGGCGCGGTCTTGAGCGTCTCCAGCGTCTGCGCGCATTTGGCGTCGGACTGAAGCGCCCAGCTGTAACAGGTCGTGCCGACCTGCCGGAAGGGCGTGCCGTCGGCATAGGCGAAGTGATAGCCGTCCTGAGTCACCCGCACCGGGCCGTGATTGCCCGCCGACGGCGCGACGCACTCGAAGCTGCCGCGCTTGTGCGCCATCTCGGTGACGCTGCTCTCGGTCTCCCAGCTCCACTTGCCGAGTTCGGGCGGGCTGAAGCGGATACGGTAGACGCCCTTGCCGTCGTAGAAGCCGGGGACGCGGATCGTCTTGCCCGCGCCCTTGAACACCGCGGCGAGCTGGACGTCGTCGAACGGGTTGCCGGCCTGCGGCCCTTCGAACACCAGCTCGTGCACGCCCCAGCGCTCGGTGCGCGCCGTGCCCTGCCCGAAAGCAGGGGTGGCGGCGGCACTGGCGGCGATCAGGCCGGACTTCAGGACATTGCGGCGCGACACGCTCATGCCGTGCGCTCCGCGTCGAGCTGCTCGAGCGACTTGCCTTCGTTGCGCGGCGCCCAGACGAAGCCGATCACGCCGCTGATCGCGAGGAAGCCGACCAGGATCCAGGCGAGGGTGTGGAAGCCCGTCGCCACCAGCATCGGTACGAAGAAGCTGAACACGCCGAGCACGATGCGCACGATCGCGAACATCACGCCCTGCGCGGTGGCGCGCAGCGCGGTCGGGAACATCTCGGAGCTCCACAGCTGGAAGAAGCTCTGCGCGCCGAAGCCGCCGCCGACCGACATCAGGAAGACGTGTACGACCGCCACGGTCAGGGTCAGCGGGAAGATCGCGAGCAACGCCATGCCGATCACCTGCGTGACCGCCGAGATGCCGAACAGCAGCCGCTGGTTCACCTTGTCGGCCAGCTTCATGAAGATGAAGAAGATCGACGCCATGCCGAGCACGAAGCTCAGCGTCTGGACCGCGACCGACACCGCCTGGGTCTGGCTGCCGACGGTGCTGAGGATATAGGGGAAGAAGAACCCGTTGGTGCCGGCCCACAGGTTCCAGAACAGATAGGTGCCGGTCAGGAAGGCCATCGACCCGATATGCTTGCGGGTGAACAGGTCCTGCCAGCGGCCGCGCTGCGCGGTCTCGCCGCTCTGCTGCGCTTCGACCCAGCGCTGCGATTCCTTCATCTTCGATCGGAGGAAGGTGAGCGCGATGGCGAGAATGGCAAGGTGCGCAAAGATGAGGCGCACGCCGAGCAGGCCGAGGCTGTCGAGCGCCAGCGCCATCACCAGGAC
>DATIGZ010000301.1:0-7920 GCA_035481255.1 Sphingomonas sp.
TGCGGCTCGTAAAGTGGGAAAAGCCGTCGCCCGAAAAATACCGCGCGCTGTTCCGTCGCATCGGCGAGCCATGGCTATGGTTCTCTCGCCTGATCATGGACGAGGCGCGGCTGACCGGCATCATTCATGACTCGGGCATCGAAATCTTCGCGGTCGCCGATCCGCGCGGGATCGAGATCGGACTGCTCGAGCTGGACTTTCGTGAGAAACAGACCTGCGAGCTGTCGTTCGTCGGCCTGGTGCCCGAACTGGCGGGGCAGGGACATGGGCGCTGGCTGATGGCGCATGCGTTGATGCGTGCGTGGCGGCCGGACGTGACGCGGGTATGGGTTCATACCTGCACGCTCGACCACCCTTCCGCGCTCGGCTTCTACCGCGCCTCGGGCTTCGTGCCGTTCAGCCGAGCGATCGAAACCTTTCCCGATCCGCGCCTGTCAGGCCATCTCCCGCGCGAAGCTGCGCCTCACATTCCGTTGCTGGATCCCGCCAGCCGCCGATAAGCGGCGATCCGGACAAGGGTGAAGGCGACATAGGCAGCCGCTCCGGCCACCGCGACGGGGAGAAGAAACAGCGCCTGCGCCCACTCCGCGTCGCCAATCAGCACGACAAAGGTCCGCGACACGATCATCAGCAGGAAAATCGCGGCACCGGCGATCAAGACGGTTCCGATCCCGAGCAGCGCCAGCCGCCAGCCATTGCCCCCGCTCAGGCGAAACCCGCGCTCCACCGCGCTCAGCAGGCCGCGCTCGGGCTCGGCGACATAAGCGGGACCCATCATCCAGGTGCGGCCGAAAACATAGATGCCCGGAATCACGAACAGCGTCGCGGCGAGCTGAATCAACGCGCCATTGGCGTAGCCGAGCAGGAAGAACGGCAGGAGGCGAAGCGCCGACGCCTGAAGCGTCTCGCGAATGGTGAACCCGCGCTGGAGGAACAGGTTGAGCAGCGCGAGCGAGCCGAATTCGAGCGCGGCCGACAGGGCGAATACCCAGAGCAGGTTGGCGCGATAATAGGCGCTGAACGCCGCGAACGCCTGCTCCGGCGTCGCTTGCGCGGGCAATTCGAGGCCGCTCGCCAGCATCGCCAGCGCGAGGATCGGGAGCAGATAGAAAACCCCGGCGATGCGGACGACGAGATCGCGTTCCGCACGCCACAGGGCCGCAGCGGCGGCGAGCGCGCTGCCAAGCGAGAGTCTCATTGCGTGGGAGCAGCCTCTTTGGCGGCGCGCAGCGCAAGGAAAAGCTTGGCTGTAAAGGCGGTGCCGAGCACGGTGAACGCGGTCGAGACCGCGCCGCCGACGACCACGGTGAGCACCATTGCCAGCGACAGCCCGTCCTCACCCCGCCCGGCGATCAGCGTGATGATCGCGCCGAACGCCGTGGTTGCGGCAAGATAGGCCACCGACGCGACGATTCCGTAGAGGATCAGAACACCGGCGATCTTGAACGCGGACCCGCGCGTCAGCGACCAGCTACGCGGGATCGCGCCGAACATCGCCTTCTCGCCGATGATCGCCGGAATCAGCACGACGAGGCGCGCGAAGAGCCACAGAAGCACCGGCAGCAGCACGAGGAAGTAGAGCAGCACCCAGAACGCAGCGGCGGGCGGCATCTGGGGCATCGCGCCAGTCGCCGCGCCGCTGAGATCAACGCCGTTCAGCGCCATGATGATTCCGACCGGAAGGGCGAGCAGGAACAGCGCGACGAACAGCGCGACGGTCACCAGCAGCGCGGCGGGCAGGCGGCGTGTCGCGATGCCCGCGGCCCCGCGGCCTGCCGCCGGGTCAAGCGCAAGCGCGGTGATCGCGAGTTGCCCCCAGAAGGTGACGATCGCGAGCAGCAGCGAGGCCAGCCCCAGCCCCGTCGCCAGCCCCGGCGCGGCGCCCTGCTGCAACCCGGACAGGCTTCCGCTGATCGCCGCCGGTACGAAGATCGCGCCCAGCGCGACCGGCAGCACCGTTCCCAGATTGTCGCTCAGAAATTCAGCCGTCCGATCCCAGACGGTACCCATGCTGACCATATGACACCCCTTGTTCCAGTCCGTTAGCCGATCGCGAAACCGCGCGCCACTGGTTGCGCGGTTGCGAAGCGGCCCGCGGCGGGCCATTTGCGCGCCATGGAAATGAAGAGCGGCATCGAATGGCGCGTGGCGGACGGGCGCGTACCCTATCCCGAGGCACTGGCGGCGATGGAGGCGCGCGTCGCGGCGATCCAGCAGGGCGAAGCCGGCGAGCTGATCTGGCTGCTCGAGCATCCGCCGGTCTATACCGCGGGCACCAGCGCTGACCCGGCCGAACTGATCGACCCGCGCTTTCCGGTGTTCGCGACCGGGCGCGGCGGACGCTACACCTATCACGGCCCCGGTCAGCGGATCGGCTATGCGATGCTGGACCTGTCCCGCCGCAACAAGGACGTGCGCTGCTATGTCCACGCGCTCGAAGGTTGGGTGATCGCGGCGCTTGCCGAACTCAGCATCAACGCCTTCCGCGCCGAAGGGCGCATCGGCATCTGGACGCGTGACGGCGGGAGCGAGGCAAAGATCGGTGCGATCGGGGTGCGCGTCCGGCGCTGGGTGACGATGCACGGCTTTGCGGTGAACCTGAATCCGGACCTCAACGATTTCAACGGCATCGTTCCGTGCGGCCTGCCCGAATTCCCGGTGACCAGCGCCGCCGCGCTGGGCAAGGATATTTCGCCTGCGACCTTCGACGCGGCGCTTGCGTCCGCGCTCCCGGCATTTCTCGCCGCGCTGGGTGGTGCGTGCACCGCCGACAAGCAGGGTTGAGGGGATCGGCCGGAACGACTAATGTCCACGCCGGTTTGGGGAATTGCGGCAAAGCTGCCCGCCCCATGTCCATATCTAGGGAGCCTCATTCATGCGTGCACTTTTCACCAAGGCTGTTGCCGGTTCGATGATCGCCAGCGCGGCGCTGCTGCTTTCGGCTTGCGGCGAGAAGACCGAAACCACTGCTGACAACACCGCGGTTCAGGACGTGAACGCGACCGATCCGGTGCTCGACGGCACCGTCAGCGACAACATGACCATGGTGGACGGCGCCACCGGCAACGACATGGGCATGGCGAACGACACCGCCCCCGTCGGCAACGAGACCGTGGGCAACACCCAGTAAGTTCGCTTCCGCGAATTCGAATTTCGGGCCGCTCGGGAAACCGGGCGGCCCTTTCGATTCAAGCTGTTGTAATTCCGCCGCTTCTTGCGCGGCCGCAACGATGCGGGCCAAAAAGCGCTTGGGCACAGGGTAAAAAATCCGTAACCCGGAACATCTTCGGTATCGCGTTCAAGAGGGTCAGGATGCTCGTTTCGCGTTTGATATGCGCGGCCGCCGGAGCGGCGGCATTGTTCGGTGCGGCCCCCGCATCGGCGCAATTCTATTTCAAGGGGCCGGATATCGCCGGCCCGCGCGTCACCGGTGAGGAGCCGGGCATCCTCGCCCAGGCGCTGCCGGGCGCGACCCAGCCCGAGTTGCGCGCGGCAATGGTCTGGAACCTGCGCGCCGCGCTCAACGTCGCCGCGCTGCAATGCCAGTTCGCCAAGACGCTGCTGACGCTGCCCAACTACAACACGATCCTCAAGGATCACTCGGCGGAGCTCAACAGCTCCTATACGACGCTGACCAAATATTTCATGCGGACGAACAAGACCCCCAAGGCGGGCCAGATGGCGCTCGATCAGTACGGCACGCGGGTCTATTCGAGCTTCTCGGCGGTCCATGCGCAGCTCACCTTTTGCTACACCGCCGACGATGTCTCACAGCAGGTCATCTTCGCGCCGCGCGGCCAGGTCGGTGAGGTCGCGGCCGAGCGTCTGCGCGAGTTGCGCAACAGCCTGACCAAGTGGGGCGAGCACCAGTTCCCCGCCTTTCATTTCTACTATGTCCCGGTGTCGGCGCCGATCTTCGGCAACGAAAAATGCTGGCGCAAGGACATCTATACGCCGTCGCGCTGCCAGCCGAAGCGGTAGCTCGATTGGAACGGTGCCGGCTGGCCGGCACCGCAATCCTTAGCGAAGCCCCAGACTCTTGTGCGCCTGCAACGTCAGGCGCCATTTGGGCCGTTCAAGCGCGAAATCCACCGCCGCCCGCACGTTGGCGGCGGCGTTGGCGTCGTCCATCGGCTGGACAAGGAAATGGGCGAAGTCCCATGTCTCCAGCGCCGCGACATCGGTGCCCGCCTGTGGCCAGACCAGCTTGAGCTCGTCGCCGCTGCGCTGGACGACCTCGCTTCCCGCCTTGGGGCTGATGCACACCCAGTCGATGTCCGGATGCGCGGGCAAGGTGCCATTGCTCTCGATCGCGATGCGAAAGCCGCGGGCATGGAGCGCATCGACCAGCGCATCGTCCACCTGCAGCATCGGCTCTCCACCGGTCAGCACGACGAAGCGGCGCTCGGCGCCCGGCCCCCAGAAGCCTTCGACCGCCGCGGCAAGCGCATCGGCATCGGCGAACTTGCCACCACCAAGGCCGTCGGTACCGACGAAGTCGGTGTCGCAGAATTTGCATACCGCGTCGACGCGATCCTGCTCGCGGCCGGACCAGAGATTGCACCCGGCAAAGCGCACGAAGACCGCGCGCGCGCCCGCGTTCACCCCCTCGCCCTGAAGGGTGAGGAACATCTCTTTGACCGCATAGCTCATCGCCGGCGCCTAGCGCGGGGTTTCGGCGTAGCGGGTGGGATCGGGCACGCCCGCCTCCTCGAACCCCTTCGACCGCAGCCGGCAGCTGTCGCACAGCCCGCAATGCACCCCGCCCGGCGCCGGATCGTAGCACGACCAGCTGAGGCCAAGGTCGAGGCCAAGCCGCATTCCCTCACGGACGATGTCCGCCTTGCTCATATATTGAAGCGGCGCGCGGATCCGGAACGGCTGGCCTTCCACTCCTGCCTTGGTCGCGAGCTCAGCCAGCTTCTCGAACCCCTCGATGAACTCGGGGCGGCAGTCGGGATAGCCCGAATAGTCGAGCGCGTTGACGCCGATATAGAGGTCGCGGGCGCCCGCCGCCTCGGCCCAGCCGAGCGCAAGGCTGAGGAAGATGGTGTTGCGCGCGGGGACATAAGTAACCGGGATATCGTCACCCACTCCATCCTTCGGCACATCGATATCGGCGGTGAGCGCCGACCCGCCGAACTGCGACAGGTCGAGCGGCAGCACGACATGCCGCTCGGCGCCCAGCGCGTGCGCGATGCGGC
Organism: Sphingomonas sp.; assembly: GCA_035481255.1. Classification (GTDB taxonomy): domain Bacteria; phylum Pseudomonadota; class Alphaproteobacteria; order Sphingomonadales; family Sphingomonadaceae; genus Sphingomonas. The sequence goes on from DATIGZ010000301.1 coordinate 5,205, forward strand.
GCGCGGCGGCGAGCTCGACATGGTGGCGCTGATTATAGTCGACCGAGAGCGCGAGCAGGCGATAGCCGTCGGCGCGGGCGCGGGCGGCGGAAACGAACGAGTCGAGGCCGCCCGAAACAAGGGCGACGGCAATTTTGCTGTCGGTCATGGCGTCGGGCTACCGGCTTTGCCGCAACGCGGCAAGGCCGGGGTCAGCGGCAGGCTCCGGTCCGGCGGCCCTCATATTCCTCGGTGAAGGGCAGACCGCGGCTGATCCCCTGAGTCTCGATGCGGACGAGACGCGGCGTTTCCACCGTGATGCGCGTGTCGGTCTTGCCGGCCGGGCAGCTGAAGGTGATGCGGCCTCCGTTCGCGCCATTCTCGACCACGAAGTTGGTGCACCCCGCCGAACGGTCACGCAGCTGGAGCAGCACGCGCGGGTCGGTGACGCAAATCGCACGCGTGCTGCCGTCGGAGGCGCGCAACGTCCACTCGCCCCGCTCGAGCTGTGCGAGCGCGGAGAGCGTGCCGGACTGTGCCAGCGCATAGCCACCGCCCCCGACAGAGAGGGCGACAGCGGCGGCAATGAAAGCGATTCTGCTCATTTCATCGCTCCTCTAGCACGATTCGGCTTTCGCATGGCTGACAATTACAGCCGTCAAATGCGGCTGCAGTCAGGCGGCGTCCACGGCGATCGGGAATTTCTGCGCGCAAAAGGCGCAGTCGACCGTGATCACGCCGTCCTCGGCCATCTCCGCCCGGTCCTCAACGCTGAACTTGGCCAGCACCGATTCGATATAGGCGGTATCGCAACGGCAGCCGCGGACGAGGTCGACCCCGCCCTGCACGCGCACCTCTTCCTCCTCATTGAACAGCCGCCAGACGAGGTTCTCGAGCGGGATCGACGGGTCGGCCAGCTCGTCCGCGCCCATGGTCGAACCCAGCGCCTCGACATGCTCCCATTCGGCATGCGCCTCGCGCGCGTGCAGCCGCTCACCGCCCTCCTCGCCCTCGGGAAGGTGCTGGAGAAACAGGCCGCCCGCGATGCACTTGCCCTGCGCGTCATGGCCGACGCCAAGCCGCACCAGCGTCGGGATCTGCTCCGACTGGTCGAAATAGCTTTCCGCCGCTTCGGCCAGCGACGCGCCGTCGAGCGGGACGATGCCCTGATAGCGCTCGCCCGTCACCGCCTGATCGAACGTGACCGCCAGATAACCCTGGTTGAAGAGCGCGTAGAGCGAGGGGTTCTCGCCCAGCTCGGCCAGCCGGTCGGCATCGAACTGCACATAGCCGCGCAGCTCCCCGCCCTTGTAGTCGCACACCAGCAGGCGGATGATGCCACCCCCGGTCTGTGCGGGCGTCTGTGCCTGAAGGGTGAGCTGGCCGCCCGAATTCTTGAGCGTCGAGCCGAGCAGCGCCGTCAGGGTCAGCGCCTCCGCGAGCACGCGCTCGATCGGCGCGGGGTAGCCGTGCGCCGCGAGGATTCGGTCGAGCACCGGACCCAGCCGCGCGACACGGCCGCGCGCGTGGCGGGCCGGGAGCGTGAAGTTGACCGTCCGGTCGAGATCGGTGGCAGGGGTCGTCATCATCGTGTCTCCACCATTCATACCTGACCCGGGACCGTTGCCGGTCCCGGGTCGGGAAACGAATAGATTGTCAGGTTTCGCCGAATATGGGGAGGCGAACGCCCGCTTCAACTCAGCTGAGATCGCTGCCGATCTGACCGAAGCACCAGCGCAGCACCGCCTTCTGGGCGTGAAGACGGTTCTCCGCCTCGGGCCAGATCAGCGACTGCGGCCCGTCGATCACTTCGTCGGTCACTTCCTCGCCGCGGTGCGCGGGAAGGCAGTGGAGGAACTTCGCGTCGGGCTTGGCCTGCGCCATCAGTTCCGCCGTCACCTGATAGGGCGTGAGCGCCGCGAGTTTCGCCTCGGCATGCTGCTGACCCATCGAGATCCAGGTGTCGGTGACGATGATATCGGCACCGGCGACCGCCTCGGCAGGGTTATTAACGGTGCGCGCGCGGCCCTTGCCCAGCGCCATGACCTCCTCGGGCAGCGCGAAGCTCTGCGGACAGGCGGCCGTCACGTCGAAGTGCATCATCCCCGCCGCTTCGACGAAGGAAGCAAGGACGTTGTTGCCGTCGCCCAGCCACGCGACCTTGAGGCCGGGCAGCGCTTTGCCGCTCTCCAGGATGGTCTGGAGGTCGGCCATGATCTGGCACGGATGGCTGTCATCGGTCAGACCGTTGATCACCGGCACGGTTGCGTACTGCGCCATCTCGAGCAGCTTGGCATGGTCGTCGGTGCGCACCATGATCGCGTCGCAATAACCCGACAGCACACGCGCGGTGTCCGCCACGGTCTCGCCGCGGCCGAGCTGGCTGGTTGCGGCATCAAGCACCACTGCGCTGCCGCCAAGCTGGCGGATCGCCATCTCGAAGCTGACGCGGGTGCGGGTCGAGTTCTTCTCGAACACCATCGCCAGCGTGCGGCCGGCAAGCGGCGCGTCCGCGTCGGGAGCGCCCCTGGGCAGGCCCGCGCGAGCGTGTTTGCGGTCGATCGCGTCGGCCAGAATCGCGGCGATGCCGTCCGGCCCGGCATCGGAAAGGGACAGGAAGTTACGATAGGTCATGTTGTGGCTCCCCCGTCACCGTCGGTGCCGCGCCAGCGGCACCGGCGACCGCCTCGGCAGGGTTATTAACGGTGCGCGCGCGGCCCTTGCCCAGCGCCATGAC
>DATIGZ010000302.1:0-14319 GCA_035481255.1 Sphingomonas sp.
AAAGCAAGGTTACGGACCGCGCCGCCGATGCCGAAGCGGCGATCGGCGTACTCAGTGAGCGTGAGCGGGAGGTGCTCGAGGGGCTGGCGCAGGGCTATCCGAACAAGACCATCGCCTACTATCTCGGCATCTCGCCGCGCACTGTCGAGGTCCATCGGGCCAACATCATGGCCAAGCTGCAAACCCGTAGCCTGTCCGGAGCGCTGCGCATCGCGTTTGCGGCAGGCATGGGAGGAAACCGCACCTGACCCGCAGCGCATGCGCGAGCGCCGCGGCCGCTCATGCGAACAACTGCGCCAGAATTTCGCCGGCGGCTTCGTCCGCAGAGCATCGCGTGGTGTCCACTCGCAATTCGGGCGTCAGCGGCGCCTCATAGGGACTGTCGATGCCGGTAAAGTTCGTGAGCTCGCCACGCCGGGCTTTTTTGTAAAGGCCCTTCACGTCGCGCGCTTCCGCTTCGGCAAGCGGAGTGTCGATGAAGATCTCCACGAACTCGCCTTCCGGAACCATTGTGCGCACCATCTCACGTTCGGCTCGAAAAGGAGAGATGAACGCGGCGAGGACGATCAGACCCGCGTCCGCCATCAGGGCGGCAACCTCGCCCACGCGGCGGATATTCTCGACTCGGTCGGCGTCGGTGAAGCCGAGGTCGCCGTTCAGCCGGTGCCGCACATTATCCCCGTCCAGCAGGAAGGTGTGATAGCCGAGTGCGTGCAACTTCTTCTCGACCAGATTGGCGATGGTCGATTTACCCGCGCCGGAGAAGCCTGTGAACCACAGGACTCTGGGAGCTTGGGCTTTCATGGCGGCGCGCTGTTCGCGGCATACCTCCAGCGGTTGCCAGTGAACATTGTCGGCACGGCGCAGCGAGAAATGGAATGTTCCGCCCGCGAGGGTGCGGTTGCTTTCGCGGTCGATCAGGATGAAGCTCCCGAGCGTGCGGCATTCGGCATAGGCCGCGAAGGGTATCGCCCGCTCCAGCCGGAGTGTGACTACCGCAATCTGGTTGCAGGCGAGCGTGCGCGCTGAACCGCTACCGAGGGTCTCCAGTTCGATCGTGTGCTTGATTTGGGTCACCGTCGCGCCGACGAGCGTGCTTGCTGTTTGCAGAAGGTAACGGCGGCCTGGCAGTAGCGGAGCCTCGTCCAGCCAGACGAGCGAGGCTTCGAACTGATCAGAAACCCGGGCGGGTGCGTCGGCGGCGGCGATGATGTCGCCACGGGCGCAATCGACATCGTCCGTGAGCGTAATCGTCACTGACTGGCCGGCGCGGGCAAGCGCAAGGTCGCCGTCCAGCGTCACGATCCGCGCGATGCTGGTCACTCGCCCCGAAGGCAGGACACGAACCCGGTCACCCGGGCGCACGGTGCCGGTTGGGATCAGGCCCGCCAGGCCACGGAAATCCTGATTGGCACGATTGACCCATTGTACCGGCATGCGGAACGGCTTCGCGGCATTGGCCTCGATATCGACATCCACGGTCTCGAGGTGTTCGATCAGCGTGCTGCCTGAGTACCATTCCATCGCATCCGACCGGACGGCAATATTGTCGCCATTTCGACCGGAGATGGGAATGGCGGTGAAGTCGGAAATGCCGATCCGCCGCGCGAAATCGGCATAGTCCCTTACCACCGCGTCGAATACTTCCTGTTCGTATCCGACCAGATCCATCTTGTTCACCGCCAGCACGATGTGGCGGATGCCAAGCAGGTGGACGATGTGGCTGTGCCGTCGGGTCTGGGTCAGCACGCCCTTGCGCGCGTCGATCAGGATCACGGCGAGGTCGGCGGTCGATGCGCCGGTCACCATGTTGCGGGTGTACTGCTCGTGCCCCGGCGTATCGGCGACGATGAATTTGCGCTTCTCGGTGGCGAAGAAGCGATAGGCGACGTCGATCGTGATGCCCTGCTCGCGCTCGGCGGCGAGACCGTCGACCAGCAGCGCGAAGTCGATCCTGCCGTGTTTGCCGGCCGACTCCGCTTCAAGGCTGGCAAGCTGGTCCTCAAGGAGCAGCTTGGCATCATAGAGCAGGCGGCCGATCAGCGTGGACTTGCCGTCATCGACGGATCCGCAGGTCAGAAAGCGAAGTAGCGAGCGTTCCTGATGCTGGGCGACGCAGTCCTCGAAACTGGATGCGATCACCCGATAGGGCTCGGCCATCAGAAATATCCTTCCTGCTTCTTGCGTTCCATGCTCGCACTGCTCTGCTGGTCGATGGCGCGCCCCTGACGCTCGCTCGTCGTCGCCAGCAACGTCTCCCGGATCAGGTCTGCCAATGTGTTGGCGGTGCTCTCTATCGCGCCGGTCAGCGGGTAGCAGCCAAGCGTACGGAAGCGGATCGAGCGATCCACCGGCACTTCGTTCCGGGCGAGGGGGAAGCGGGCATCGTCCACCATCAGCAACAGCCCGTCGCGGATGACCGTCGGCCGGCGCGCCGCGAAATAGAGCGGTACGATGTCGATTTTCTCCGTCTGGATATATTGCCAGACATCCAGCTCGGTCCAGTTGGAGAGCGGGAAGACGCGCAGGCTTTGGCCGCTGTTGATTCTGGCGTTGTAGAGTCGCCACAGTTCGGGGCGCTGATCGCGCGGGTTCCATCGGTGGTCGCGATCCCGGAAACTGAAGATCCGTTCCTTGGCCCGGCTCTTCTCCTCGTCGCGCCGGGCGCCGCCGAATGCGGCGTCGAAACCGTATTTGTCGAGCGCCTGCTTCAACCCCTGCGTCTTCCATATCTCGGTATGGAGGTCGCCATGATCGAACGGGTTGATCCCGCGCGCCAGCGCTTCCGGGTTGCGATGGACGATCAGATTTACCCCCGCAGCCGCGGCCGCGCGATCCCGGTACGCGTACATGTCGCGGAACTTCCACGTCGTATCGACGTGGAGGAGGGGGAAGGGCGGCGGGGCGGGGTAGAAGGCCTTGCGGGCCAGATGCAGCATGACGGCCGAATCCTTGCCGGCGGAATACAGCATCACGGGACGCACGGCCTGAGCGACCACGTCCCGCATGATATGGATGCTTTCGGCCTCCAGCCGTTCCAAATGCGAGAGTGTCGGCGAAAGCGGCGGCGTTGGACGCATGGCATCTTCCGTTGTTAATTCAGACGCATGCCCAGCATGACGGCTCGGCACGGCGCTGAGAATTGCGAAGCCCGATGAGCAGGCGGCGAAGGTGAGGTAGTCCGGAAGTAGAGACCCGGCGTGGTGCGGCCGGAAACCCGTCCGGCCATGTCAGCGACGAGACCTCGCTCCTGTTGGATTACCGCCGATCTGCGTTCGGTTCCGTCCACCGTGGCGCGATCATCAACAAGGGTCAGGCATTCCCTCCAATGCACCCGCGCGCGCGTGCGCGGCGATCCGCTACGCATCGACGCGGATCGAGCCACAATCGGAGGCGGCGGAATGACTCAATTCCTCATCACCGGCAGCGCCGGTTTCATCGGCTTCCATCTGGCCCGGCGGCTGCTCAGCGACGGGCATTCAGTGGTCGGCTACGATGCGCTCACCAACTATTATGATCCCGCGCTGAAGCGTGAGCGCAACGCCATCCTCAAGGCGTTTGCCGGCTATCGTTTTGTCGAGGCCTCGCTGGAGGATTGCGACGCGCTGACGCGTGCGGTCGAGAAGGGTCCGCCAGAGGTGATCCTGCATCTCGCGGCGCAGGCCGGGGTGCGCTACTCGATCGAAGAACCCGAAACCTATGTGTCCAGCAACCTGATCGGGTCGTGGGCGATCCTCGAGCTGGCGCGGAGGTTCCGGCCGAAGCATCTGCTGATGGCTTCGACCTCGTCGGTCTATGGTGCCAACGAGAGCATTCCCTTCGCGGAGACCGACCGCGCCGACTTTCCCATGAGCCTGTATGCCGCGACCAAGAAGGGTATGGAGGCGATGGCGCATTCCTATGCGCATCTGTTCGAAATACCGAGCACCATGTTTCGTTTCTTCACCGTCTACGGACCGTGGGGCCGTCCGGACATGGCGCTGTTCAAGTTCACCAGTGCCATTCTCGCCGGCCGGCCGATCGACGTCTATGGCAATGGCCAGATGGCACGGGACTTCACTTATGTCGAAGATCTGGTCGAGGCGATCGTCCGGCTGATCGATGCGGCGCCGGTGCATGGAATGCGGATCGTCGAGAAAGGCGTCGTCGACAGCCTCTCGCCGATCGCACCCTACAGGACCGTGAACATCGCGGGCGGGCGTCCGATCGAACTCATGGACTTCATACGCACCATAGAAACCTGTGTCGGGAGGCGCGCGCGGCTGAACATGCTGCCGATGCAGCCGGGGGATGTCCCGTTGACCCGCGCGGATCCGTCGTTGCTGCGCGCCTTGACGGACTATGTTCCGAACACCGGCGTCGCAGAGGGTGTCGCCGCCTTCGTTGACTGGTATTGCACCTACAACGATGCCTTCAGAGCGGGCGTGGAGCCAGCCGCCGCGCCCGTCGCCGCCGTTATCTGAACAGAGGCAGGTCGCGATCGTCGGGAGGCGGGCGCGTGCTATCCGGTTGAGTACTCGATTGCGATACAAGCAACTCGCACGTCGAACCCAGCTCAAGATAGTGGGGCCTGAACATCGCGATCCGGGTCAAGCGGGGGAGGTCGGCGATCTCGACGACCCGGCGACGCCATTCCAGCAATCCCGCCGATCGCAGCAACTGCACCGTTCGATTGACCTGCACGGTGCTGAGACCCCTCGCGTCGCCGAGATCGCGTTGACCCATCGGCATGTCGAACGTCGTGCCTCTCGCGAGGCCGGCGCGGGCGGAGCGATAGAGTAGCTCACAGAATAGATGCGCGATCCGCTGCGTTGCGCTCAACCTTCCCAGCGAGCGGATCCACTGCCGGTGAATTGCCGCGGCGACCGAGGAATCCCAGAGCAGGGCTTGCCGGATAGCGGGAAATTGCTGAACGACCGCGTCGAGTTCGTTTCGAGATATCAGCGCGTAGGAAAGCGTCGAGATCGAGCAGGCCGAATGGTCCTGGCGATCCGCGAACTGGCAATCCTGGCCCATGATATCGCCGGGGAGGAACAGCTCGACGATTTGCCTGCGGCCGTCCGCGAGCTGATCGTAGCGGCATGCCCATCCGTCGAGGATGATGCGCATCGGCGATATCGCATCGCCTTCGACATACAGATCCTGCCGTGCAGGCAGCCGCCGCGCCTTGCTTTGAATCAACCCGGCGAGCGCTGTCCTTTCCTCCGCCCCCAGCGGTATCTTGCAATCGAGTTTGGTGAAGAGCGGATTGAGCACGATTGCCTTCGAAACAGAATTGCCGCAATGGAACGAACACTGAAGGTCATGGTTTTAGCGAATATTACCAAGCTGTTAATAAGTACTACCCCGTACTATCCTTCTTGCTCTTGCGTCCTATTCGCCAAAGACTTTGGAGGCCCCTTGCTGAATGGCGAAGAGGGGGCATCCATGAACGAATGCCCCTCCCCGTGCGCGTCAGAACATCGGCCTTCCGCAATTATATGCCGGCACGCGCCCTGTTCCGGAGCCGACCATGCCGTAATAGCGGACGTCGTCTTGAGCGAGGGCGTTCAAATATTCCTCGATGTTCGGGTAGCCGTCCCCGTCCGCGTCGTTGTTTGCGTCCCACACATTGGGATTGGTGTTGGTGAACCGGCTTTCCCAATCGTCGGGCATGCCGTCATTGTCGCTGTCGCGCTTGGCGGAGCCCTGAGTGAGCTGTGCCCAGCCGCCCGCTTCCGCGACCGTCGAAGGCCAGTTGGTGGCGAAGAGGTAGGGAGCGGTATCGCAGCTGCGCACATCCTCGACATACATCTGGTCCACATTGTCGCGGCAGATCCCGTCGCGGCACAGATCGGCACCGGCAAAGGTGAGCACGTCGAGCAGGGCTTGCGGGGCGCTCGCGATCCGCAACGGATCGAACGAGGGCTCGGTGTTGCCGGGCATCAGCGCATAAGCGGTGTTCTGTACCGTGGCGAGGCCGGTGCGGCTGCAATCCTGCGCGCCGGTGCTGGTGACACCGCAGATCGAGCCAGGGGCCACATGCGTGATGAAACCGGCGGCGTTCTGATACGGGTCCGTCGTCGTCGATCCGAACTGGCCGGCGATCCGGGTGCGTGGTGTCACGTTGCCGGAGGAATAGATGTTGAACCCGAACGGATAGCGGGCGCCGTTGCCATATAGACCGATCAGATAGTTGCCGTCGCTCGCATTGTAGCGGGGGCCGCGCAGATAGGCGTTGTTGACATAGTTGGCATAGACGCTGCCGAACTGATTCGAGACCAGTCCTGCCTCGGCGATGAAATCATAGAGGACGTTGTTGACGACGTCTGCCTGGCCGGTGGCCCCTGCCGTCGCCGGGTTGGTGCCGACCGCGATGTTGATGGCGCGCTGCTCGCCATGTTGCGAGAGATTGTGCGCGATCGTCACGCGCGACGCAGGCTTGAGGAAGAAGGTTTTGCAGTGCAGCGACGAGGTGTGGCCGGCATTGCGGCAGATGTTCGGTCCGATGATCGACCATTGCACCGTGCAATCGACGCACGCCATGTCGAGGCTCTCGTCGGTGCCGAACATCGTCGAGACGTGATCGATGATCTGGTTTCGCGTGCCCGACATGCGGATCGGGTCGCCATTCTCGGACGTGCGGCCGACATGCGGGCCGGTGCGCGTGCGCACATGCCGCAGGATCATGTTGTTGCCGCCGTTGCGGGTGTCGATCAGCGAATCCACCGGGTTGTACTGGTCGCCAAGCCTGAACTCGATCCCGCCGGGCGAGGTCTGTCCGGCGATGTAGATGTGCGGCTGGGTGATGAACGCCGACGATTGCAGGACGATCGCGCCGGCAACGTCGAAGACGCAGTAGCGCGGGCGGTTTGCCGGAATATTGTACGGGCTGGTGACCGGCAGCGCGAGCGCGCATTCCCGGTAGCTGATCTTGCCGTCCCCCGGATTGGCGACATCGTCGAGCGTGTTGATCTTGTACACGACCGCATTGGGGCTGCGGACGCTGGTGTTTTTTCCGAAGCCGGTGGCGGTAGGGAAGGCGAGGGGATGACGGGCCCGGTCGGGAATTCCGCCGTCATCGGGGTTCGCGAAGGCACCCGCCACGCCCGCCGAAGGGGGCGGTGTCGGTGTCGGCGTTACCGGAGGCAATGGGGTCGGGGTGGGCGTCGGACTCGGGGTGATTATGATCACTCCGGTGGTCCGCAGAACCGCTTCGTTCACCCAGCCGTCAACGCCGTCGCCGAAATCGACTCGCCACCATCGTTTCCCGAGGCGCGTCACCGGACCTTCAACGACGGTGCCGGTCGCGCCCGCCTGCTGCATGCCGGCGCCTGTTTGAAGGTCGCTCCCCATCACGCGATACTTTCCGGTCAGTTCGACGGCTGCCCCGACGGCGATCGGATTGGCGCGAGCCGCGACCATCGCCGTGGAAACCAGCGCTACGGCGGTGATCGTTATGGCTAGCCCCGCCCCGCGCTTCGACATGAAATCCATTTGCTCGCGACCCTTTTGTTGGCGTCGGGCATGGCCGCGGGATTGAATACTTTAAGTATTCAATTGATTACATGCGACTATTTTAAGCCCGAACGTTTAGTTAATGTATTTGAAATTAGATTATTGAGTATGTCGGGCAGTCGCCTACTACGCTCGTGATTTAAAAAAAATGAATCCGGGCGTGATTTTGCCTCACTCCGGCTCAAAGTGATTAGTTTGTAGGTGTATCATGTACCAAAGTGCATGTACTATAGTACATGTTCTCGGCTGATTGCTGATTTTGACTCTAGGAATTGCCTAGGGGTAGGCGCTCGCGATCGCGACGACTTGGGTCCGGTTGCTCGCGCCGAGGCGCCGCATGAGTTCCTTCACATGCGCTTTGACGGTGCGCTCGGTCACCATCAGACTGGTGGCGATCTGCCGATTTGTCATTCCCCGGGACAGGCCATCAAGTACCTGACGCTGGCGTCCGGTGAGCATCTCGTCGTGGCTGCGGTGCGTGCCCGATGATCGCGTGATCGCTTCGATGACCGGCGGGTCGAGTACCGAGCGGGGATAGGTGATCCAGCCGCGACTGACGATCCGAATGGCATCGACCGTCAGGTCGAACGACATTTCGGTGCTCAGCAAGCCGGCAACCCCCAGACGCAACGCGGTACGCGCGTGCTCAGCATCGATGTGCGTTGTGAGGATCAGGATGCTGCCCGGTGTCAGTTCCCGCAGCGGGGCGATCATCCGCGAAAGCGTAGGGTGGTCGAAGGCGTCCGATGCGAGGTTCAGCAGCGCCGCCGTGCGGCCATCGATTCCCGCGAGGATCGTCGCCGCTTCCTCAATGCTCCGGGCAGCGATCACCGAGGCAACGCCGGTCGCATTCTCCAGAGCCGCCACCAGGCAGTCCCGAGTCAGGGATCGGGGGTCGATCACCAGCAGATGCAGCTCATCCGAACTGCTTCTGTCGTGGTTCCGCCCTCCGCCTATTGCGCGCAGGTTTGCGGTCAACGACTTGCCTCGTCACAGGATGCTCTTGGTATTCGTCTGGCCATCGCGTGAATGATCCGTCTCAGGCCAGCTCCGAACGGTGGCCGCGCAGCCGCAGGAACGGATTGCGCAGCAAGGCGTAGGGCTGATCATCGCGCGCATAGCGGTGATACTGATGAATGCTGTCGCCGTAATCGAGCCGGGCATGCTTCCGGTAGCGGACACGGTTGAAGACGACGCCGGTCAACGTTTCCCCAAACTGGAGGAGAGCCGACCGAAGAAGGTCCGGCGTGGTGCGACCCCAGCGCAGAACCATAAGGCTCTGTTCGGCGAAACGCGCGAGTTGCTGGGCGTCGCTCACCGCGAGCACTGGCGGGGTATTGATGACGACGAGATCGTACCGTTCGCGAAGGATGGCGAACAAGGTTTCGACGCGTGGCGAAGCGATCGCCGCGCCGGGGTCCGGAGCCGGCCGGTTCGCCTTAACGCCGTGTACCGCCGGGGCGGAGCTGCTGGAGAAGATGATTTCGTCGATCTCGGCATCGCCGCGGATGTAATCCAGCAGATCCTTCTCGTCCGACGTGTCGTCGAGCAAGCCGGCAAGGCCTGGCCGGCGCAGATCGAAGTCGGCGACGATCGCGCGACGCCCGCGGGCAACCGCCGCCGCGGCAAGGCCGATCGACACGCTCGTCTTGCCTTCATCGGGAAGCGGGGAGGTGACGAGCACCACATTCCCTGTCGCGTGCGGCGCATTGCGTCCCAGCCGCGTTTCGATCGACCGGATCGCTTCGGCAAAGACCGAATAGGGCTGTCCGATCACGCGCAGATGAGTCGGCGTGCGGCGACGTCCTTTCTTGAGTTCGGGTATCATGCCGAGAGTCGCCAGCCCGGCGATCGCCCAAACCTGAGCAGCGCTTCGCACCTGGGTGTCGAGCGCTTCGCTCAGCATGACGATGATCATTCCGAATATGAGCGCCGCCGCGGCGGCGGCGACCATGATCTGGGTTCGCCGCGGGAAGCTCGGTTGCGTCGGCTGCAGCGCCGGCGAGGCGATCGTCGCATCGGCTTTGACGTTCTTCTCGTTGCGCGTGATTTCCTTCAGCCGGCCGAGCAGCGCGAGATAGACCGTCTGGGTCGCCTGCGCATTGCGTTCGAGATCGGCCAGCGGCACCCCTTCAATGATGTCGTCCAGCGAGCGGGCGCGAAGCGAGGCCAGATCTCCGGCCAGTTGCGCTTCGCGCGAGCGTTGCGCGGAGGCTTCATTCGCGAGCTGAGCGCCCACGCGTCCCGCTTCGCGATTGATGCTGGTGTCGAGTTGCGCGAGTTCGGCCCGTACCTTGCGCACGTCCGGATGCGCGTCGCCGTAGAGTGTCGTCAGCTCTCCCAACCGGCGTTGTGCCGTGGTTTGCTGGCTGCGCAGGTCCGCGAGCAGCGGAGACATGATCTGCCCCGCCGAGCCGCTGCGCTGTTCGCTTTCGGCGCGTTGCCCCCGGATCGCGGCAAGTTCAGCCGCCGCGCGCCCCATCTGCGCCGCGTCCGCCTGGCTGCCCGCGCCCGCGTCGAGGCCATGCGACCGGCGATAGGATGCGATCGATTGTTCGGTGGTGACAAGCTGGCCGCGCAGTTCGTCGACACGCTCGCCGAGCGTCTGGATGCGGCGCCGGATCGCGGCCTGGCGCTCCTCGACCTGCGTCTTCACATAGACCCGCGTGACCTTGTTGGCGATCACCGCGGCCTTTTCCGGGTGCTGCGACGTCACGGTCACGTCGATGAAGCTGGACTGGCCGTCCTGCGCGACGTTGAGCACCTCGAGCAGCCGATCGGTGGTGCGCTCGACGAGCTGAGGGGATACGACGCCGGCTGGCGACCGCGCCGCCTTCACTTCGCTATCCTTCCAGAATTGCAGGCGGTCGAGGAAACGATCCCAGCCGGTTTTCTTGTCGGGATTCGCGTCGGGGTTGAATTCGGCATCGTCGTGCAGCGCGAGGTCGCGCACCACCTGTCGGGCCACGGGACGGGATTGAAGCAGCTGGATCTGCGTTTCGATCTGGTGTTCGCGCCGAAGCTCCGCGTCCCGGATCGACGCGGCGGTTTCCTCTTCCGTCCGCAGCCCCGATTCCTCGACGTCGACGCGCATCACGGCGGTCGCCTGATAGCGTGGTTCGATGAACGCCAATGCGAGTGCCGCAAGTGTGAGCACGACCAGAAATGTGACGATCAGCCGCCCCTGATGCCGGCGCAGAACGCGCAAAAAGTCGACCCCCGATGCGTGTTGCGGCACGGCCACCTCAGCCGGCCGCATCTCCATCAATGCGCGTTCCTGCATATTCATCGGCTCAACTCCCCAGCGCCGCGACGCGCGGACGAGATTAGGGCGCCTGCCGTCCACGGGTACTGATCAGAAGGGGGAAGGGGGGCGATTGCGGGTATGCGCCGGCCCGCGAAATGCGTGCCGCGTCCCGCCGGGATGACATGGACTACCTCAGTGGGGCTATTCCGCTTGCTCGGCTAGAAATCGGCCTCGTCGGACGGCAGACCCGCGACGGTACAAGGTGAGCGAGAATCTTGCGGCCCCAGACACCCCATTCCGAAGGCGGCCGCGAGATTGATTGCGGGGGCGGGGACGCTTCACCCCGCATCGAGGCGGGCAATCGCGGCGGCCGCGCGCGCATCAGCTGGACATTGCGGCAGATCGCACACCTCGCTTCCGGCAATGCCGCCGCTATCGGGATCGGCATGGTGACGCTCGCGCTGATGGCCCATATGCTGGGTCCGGCGCTGCTCGGGTTGCTCGCGATGGTCGAGGCATATGGCAGGTTCATGGACCAGGTCATTCGTCTCGAAACCTGGCAGGCCGTGGTCCGCTATGGCGCCGCGAGCCTCGAAGCGGGGGATAAGGAGCGCTTTGCCGAGCTGGTGGGATTCGGGATCGCGCTCGATATTATCGGCGCGCTTGCCGCCGGCGCGATCGCGCTGCTTGCAATTCCAATCGTTGGGGACTGGATCGGATGGGGCGCCGAGACTCGGGCGATGGCTGGTTTCTACGCTATCGCCGTCGCATTCGGCATCTCATCGACCCCGGTGGGGGTCCTTCGCCTGTTCGAGCGTTTTGCGGTCATCGCGTGGATCGATCCCGTGCTCGCGGTGCTTCGGCTGGTGGCCGTGGTTCTGGTGTGGCTTCTCGGCGGCTCGATATGGGAATTGCTGGCGATCGCGATTGCGGCTCCCTGCCTCCAGCGTGTGGGTCTCGCCGCCATGGCTTGGCGTGAGCTTCGTCGGCGCGGATATCGGGTTCGGCCGCGCTTCGGCGCGCTCCTTCGCGCCACTTCGTTCGACGGGCTGTGGGCGTTCATCCTCTCCGCCAACGGTGCGGTGCTTGTCCGCAAGAGCACGCAGGAACTGGATATCCTGGCGGTCGGCGCCGTTGCCGGCCCGATTGGCGCCGGCATCTATCAACTGGTGCGCAAGTTCACGCTGGCGGCGATGAAGGCGGGATCCATGCTGCAGCAGGTCGTCTTTCCGGATCTCGCCCGGATGTGGGCGCGACGCGATCTTCACGGCTTCACGACCGCGATCCGGCAGACCGAACTGCTGACACTCGGCGTTGGCGTCGCATTCGTCATCGGCGCGGTCTTTGCCGGCGACATTGCCATCAGGCTAATCGCGGGTCCCGAGTTCGAGGATGCGGAAGGTCCCCTGATCGTCCAGTCGGTCGCGGCTCTGCTGTTCCTCGCGGGCAGCGCGCTGCGACCGGCGCTGATGACGATGGGGCTGCAACCGAAGGTGCTCGGCGTCGCCATCGTGGCGGGCATTGCCTTCTTCGTTGCGCTCTATGTGGCGACTCCGGCGCTCGGCGTCAGCGGCGCCGGAGTCGCTCACATCATCTTCAACTTGCTCTGGCTAGTTGCATGTCTGGCGCTCTTTGCGGGGGCAATGCGCCGGGAACGGGCGGCGATGTCCGCAAAGCCGGAAGCGGATTCGGATCCGCCGGTGCTTCGCCCGCCAGCCCCCGGCTGACCGCCCAGATCGCAGCCTGTGTGCGATTGCGGACACGCAGCTTGCGCAGGATCGCCTTGATGTGGACCTTAACCGTCGCATCGGCGATGTTCAGTCGGCGCGAAATCACCTTGTTCGGCTCGCCATCGACCAGGCACCGCAGGATATCCACTTCGCGGGCGGAGAGGTTGGTCCCGCTGGCGCCGGTATCCCAGCAGCGCGAAATCGCGCACGCGGGCGCGCTCGCAAGCGAGCTGGCGATTTGCGACGGCAGCACCTTTTCCCCAAGCGCGGTCAGGCGCAGGGCGCCGGCGAGCGGGTCGCATGAAATCTCTTTCACAAGATATCCGTCGACATCTCCCGTCGCGAATGCACGGGACACATCCTCCATGCTGTAGCCGTCGGTCATGATTACGATGCGCGGTTTGGGACAGCGTTCGCGCACGTCCGCACACACGCCGAGGCCTTCGTCGATATCATTCACATCAACAATAATGACGGACGGTTCAATTTCCATATCCAAGTCATCGACACAGGATACGGCGCAATCCACGTAAAAATCCTGATCGGCCAGGATGCGCTTTAGCCCTTCCCGGACAATTTCATTCCTGCCGATGATATTGACGTGAATGGGTTCGCTTAGCATAGGCCTCCTCCTATCGTACTTTTCGATAGTCGAATTCTTCTCGACCTTTTGGACGAGCGGACTACTTCTCATTAATAGGGGCGACCCTAAAATGGGGGTATATATTCAAATACGGAACAGAAAATATCATAGTTTAAAATATATGAAGATGTTAGCGGTACACATTGCCGCGTATCCAGAATGGGACAGGTTTCGGACAAGCAAAGTGGAAGATCGTTTTCCCTCGGGCTGGATGGCGGGTTCGTTCCGGATCGGAAATGGATAGTGCGGCCATCGGATTTAGAGGTGCGGGATTGCCCCTGATCTGCGCGGGAGTGCCCGCCCTCCGGCAGTCAATGTGTTGCTCAATTGTCTTAGTAGAATCCCGCAGTTCGAATCATCTTCAATCAAGCTAAAGTCGTCGGTGCGACCTGAACATTGCGCGAGGCAATGTTCGGCACTTGGATGGCGGCTTCATCGGAAGCCGCCATTCCTTTTCGTGCCGTGATCACCGCAAAGCGCCATCATGCGACGCGGAGCAAACGCTTTCGAAACTGACGGGAGGCGGACAGCTAAGGTGCGGGCCGGGAGGGCGCGGAATAGTCCCGGTGCAATGCGACCGTCGCTTGCGCGGATTCAGCCGGTCCATCGAGCGTGCCGGCGTTCGGATCGGCGATCAGACGCAGCCAGCGGTCGAGGATGGTGCGCTCGTCAAACAGTTGCGCGCGCTCGATCGCGTTGGCGCCCAACTGACGCCGCCTTGCTTCGGAGGACATGACGTCGCTCAGTGCGGCTGCCAGTTGCGCGGCGTCCCCCGCCGACACCAGCACACCGCTGACCCCCGGCTCGATCATGTCCGCCGGTCCGAAATCGCAATCGAACGCCACCACCGCCAGCCCCGCCTGCATTGCCTCCCCAACGACATTGGCGAAGCCTTCATAGCGGGAAGAGAGCACGAACACGCTGGCGGCGTTGATCCATTCGCCGTGCCGCTCGGTGTTGCCCGGGAGGAACACGCGATCCAGCAGCCCATGCTCCGCCGCCATCTCCTCCAATCGCGACCGTTCCGGCCCTTCGCCGAAAATGAGGAGATTCCAGTCGGGGAAGCGCTCGGCGATTCTGCCAAAGGCATCGATCAACAGATCGAACCCCTTCTGCTCGGTCAGACGGCCGACCGCCACCAGTTGCGGCGCGCCTTCTTGTCGCAAGCGGAATGGAAGCGACGGGATGGGGTTGGGGATGAC
>DATIGZ010000303.1:0-2694 GCA_035481255.1 Sphingomonas sp.
CTACGGAATCGCGCGATGCTGGCGTCGGCTGACAGCGCGAGGCGGGGCGCGACCGACTGGCTCACGCCGAAGCGAACCGAGACCTCCGGCCGATAGTCCGCATCCGGCGTCCCCCCCAAGGCGACATAGCCGCCCCCACCCGACCAGGCGCGGTCCAGTCGCGCTTCCAGGAAGGTGTCGCGGTCGCCGAACCGCTCGGTGTGTTCGATCGCCACGCCGAGGGTCCACCGGCTGTCCAGGCGGCGAGCCAGGCCGATCCGCGTCTCGCGCCACGGGTCCAGTCCAGCACTGAGGTCGCTATAGGTCGCATCGACATCCAGCCGCCAAGGCCGAGGGGCGAGGCTGCCCGTTAGGGCTCGCGCCTCGACGTTGTCCGGTGAGCGCCGAAGCAAGTCGCCTGCCGCCTGGCGCGCGCCCTCGACATCGCCGCGACGCTGCCGTGCGCGGGCGAGTCCCAGCCGGGCGTCGGCGTAGTCGGGCGCGACAGCCAGAACGCGTTCGAACTCCGCCTCGGCCTCTGCGGGTCGTCCGAGGGCAAGCAGCGACAGGCCGAGGTTCAGCCGCGCATCGACATCATCGGGCCGCTGCGCAAGCACCTCGCGCAGCTTCGGCTCAGCAGCTTCCGGATGGCCGGCGATCCGGTCCGTGACCGCCTGCTCATAAAGCACCCTAAGGTCCGCCTGCTGGACGTAGGCTTCAACGGGAACGATCAGCAAGACGCGGTCCTTCGCTGGCGGTCCGGTCGCGCAGCACGCGACGGATACGCGCGACCAGTTCATCGGGGATGAAGGGTTTGACGAGGTAGTCCGCCGCCCCGAGTTGAAGCGCCCCGACCACGTCCTGTTCCCGTTTCAGGGCGGTCAGCATAATGACGGGGATTTCGGAAAGATCGGTCTCGGCCCGCAGGCGCCGCAACACTTCAAAGCCGTCAGTCACCGGCATCATGGCGTCCAGAACGATCAGATCGGGAGCCTGGGACCGTGCGATCTCCAGCACCTCGCCGCCATGGTCGGCGGCGATCAGGTCGAAACCTTCGGCGCTCAAGCGGTGCGACAACAGCCCGCGCAGAAGCGGATCGTCATCGACGATCAAGATCCGGCCTTGATCCATTCGGGCCTCCGTCGCTCAGAAGCCCCCCAAAGGTACAATCGCCAAAACGGGGTAAAGGGTTCATTGATGGCGCGCGAGTTGTCCGTAACGTCGAGCGAAGAGCAGATTGTCTTCCGCAACTGTGAGACGCGTCAGCTTCAGTCGGTTTCCGGGCGCCCCGCAGCGAAGATCGACGCCGCGCGCGGTAGGGATCTCAGCCTAGAGCGACGGGTCGAGGGATGGACGGAGCAATTGGCCGCCCCCGTCGCGTTTCGTCATGCAGCATCCGGTTGACGGCATCCCGGAAGGCGCCGACACGTAGCGGCTTCTGCAAAGCGCCGTCGGCGCCGAACGTTATCGCGATCTTCAGCAGGCTCGTGGGATCGAGCACGCCGCCGCTGGAAATCGCGAGAATCCTGACCTTCGAATTCTGCTTCTTCAGCGACTGGATGGTCTCCAGCCCGTCGACGTTCGGCATGAGCATGTCGAGAATGACGAGATCGACCGGCAGCCGCGCCAGAAGCGCAAGCGCTTCGCCGCCGTCGGAGGCTTCGACGATGGCATGATCATCCGCCCGCAGCAGCTCGGTCGCGATGGCGCGTACGGTCGGGTCGTCGTCAACGATGAGAATGAGCGCCATGGAGCCTCCTGCCCTTCCAAATGACACGACTTCCTGAGACCGCTCCTAAGCGACGTGCTTAACAGCGCCGGCCGCCAGCGCGGTGATCTCATCCGCGGCCACCGGACGGGAGAAGAGATAGCCCTGCAGCATGTGGGCGCCGGCGACCCGAAGGAAATCGGCCTGCTCCTGTGTTTCCACGCCTTCGCAGACCACCTTCATGCCGAGCGCGCGGGCCACGCTGGCGACAGCATGAACAATCGCGGCGGATCGGCTGTCCCTGCAGCAGTCGTCGACAAAGCCCTTGTCGATCTTCAGCGTACGGAACGGCAGATCCCTCAGCGCATGCAGGCTCGTATAGCCCGCGCCGAAATCGTCCAGCGCCACCGACACGCCCGAGGCGGCCAGGGCGGCGAGGGTGGAGCCGGCGGCGTCGACCGCGAGCATCGCGGTCTCGGTGACTTCGACCTCGAGACGCTCGGCGTCCAGCCCTGCGTTCCGGAGCGCCCGCAACACGCGTCCGGGAAACTCTCCCGCCTGGAACTCGGCCGCGCCGGCGTTGACCGAGACCTGGACATCCGGCCAGGCCTTGGCGTCTTCAAGCGCGCGGGCGAGCACGAAATCCGTCAGATCGGCGATGTGACCTTCGTCTTCGAGCGCCTTCACGAATACATCGGGTGGGGTCCAGCGGCCGTCGGGGGTGCGCCAGCGCGCCAACGCCTCCACCTTGCGAGCGAACTCGCCGCGCGGGGTGAACAGCGGTTGGTAGACCACGGCCACCCGGCCGTCCTCGATCGCATCGGCGAGCGCCGTCGCCGTCGCCGGGGGCGCTTCGGTTTCAATGTCGATAAAGCCCATGGCGCCCAAGGTGGCGCCCAGCGCCTGACCCAGGGCGACGAGGTCGGCGGCGTCGATGGCCGCCCCGCGCGCATCATGTTCGATCCGGCTCGCCAGGTCCGCAACCGCCTTCGCTCCAACACTGAGGC
>DATIGZ010000304.1:0-9700 GCA_035481255.1 Sphingomonas sp.
ATCAACGAGCAGGCCCGCCTTGCCCTGCTCGACGAGGTTGCCGTGGCGACCCGTTCGCAGATCGCCGATCTGCTTCGCGTCTGCCGTCCGGACGAAGGGCCGGGCGCGCTGATCGCCCGTCTCAAGCCCGGCATCGCCGGCCTCGATCGCCAGACCAAGAAGCTGCTCAAGGACGAGGCACGCGCCCAGTCCGGTCGCATCGCCGCCAAGCTCGAGGAAGCCGGCGCGCCGCATGATCTGGTCGTCAAGATCGTCCGCATCTTCGAGCTGGACGGCGCGGTCGGCCTTGCCGACCTCGGCCAGCGCCGCGGCATCGACGAGACCGAGCTGACCCACGCCTTCACCCATCTCGGCCAGGAGCTTGGCCTCGACTGGGCTCAGGCGGTGGCGGCGCGCATCGTTGCGGGCGATCCGTGGGAGCGCCTGCTGATCGCGGGCCTCGCGCGCGACTTCCAGCAGCTGCGGCTCGAGTTCCTCGCCCGCGCCGAGGGCAAGGATCCGCGCGCGGCCGTCGATGCGTGGCTCGCCGATCACGGTCCGCGCGTCGCCCAGTTCGCCGCGCTGGTGAACCGCGCGCGCAAGGCCTCGTCGCCGAACGCCGCGATGCTCGCGCAAATCGCCGGACAGGCCCGCGTGCTGCTCGGACGGTAACCTTCCAGCCCCTCCCTTCACGGGGAGGGGCTTTCGACTCCAGGCATCACCGCACGTTGTAATTGCGAATCATTCTCGCTAAGCCGCGAACGACTCGCAACTGGAACGTCTTCGCCCGATGCACGGCACCACCGCCAAACCGGCCCCTCGCAAGAAAAGCCGGAAAGCCTTCTGGCTGAAGCAGCTTCACACCTGGCATTGGGTCAGCTCGGCGATCAGCCTGATCGGCCTGCTGCTGTTCGCGATCACCGGCTTCACGCTCAACCACGCCGCGGAGATCGAAGGATCCCCGGTGACGGTCGAGAAGAAGGTCCAGCTTCCCGCTCCGCTGCTCGCGACGATCAAGCCCGACGATGCGCCGGACGCGAAGAAACCGCTGCCCCCGCCCGTCGCCGATTGGGTTCAGGCCAATCTTCCCGTCACGCGCGCCACCGGCAACGCCGAATGGTCCTCCGGCGAGATCTACCTCGCCCTTCCCCGCCCCGGCGGCGACGGCTGGGTCGCGATCGACCGGGAAACCGGCGAGGTGACCAACGAGACGACGAACCGCGGCTGGATCGCCTGGCTCAATGATCTGCACAAGGGCCGCAACGCCGGCACGGTGTGGAAGTGGTTCATCGACATCTTCGTGCTGGCCTGCGTGGTCTTCTCGCTCACCGGGCTGGTCCTGCTCCAGCTCCACGCCCGCCACCGGCCCAGCACCTGGCCGCTGGTCGCCGCGGGCCTGATCATTCCCGCCATTCTGGCCATCTACTTCATCCACTAGGGGAACGCCGTCATGCAGCTTCGCATCACCGGATTGACCGCCACCGCACTCGGCGCGGGCCTGTTCGCGCCCGGCATGGCGGCGGCGCAGACGCTCGACGTCACGCTCACCATCCCGCGCCTCACCGTCGCCGAATATCACCGTCCCTATGTCGCGATCTGGCTGGAGAAGGAGGGCGGTCCCGCGAAGACGCTCGCCGTCTTCTACGATTCCGACATGAAGAACAACGAGGGCACCAAGTGGCTGCGCGACATCCGTCAGTGGTGGCGCGTCTCGGGCCGCACGATGAAGTTCCCGGCGGCCGGCGTCACCGGCGCGACCAAGGCGCCCGGCACGCACAAGCTCAGCTTCAAGCCCCAGCTCGCCCCCGGCAACTACACGCTGGTGGTCGAGGCCGCGCGCGAAGTCGGCGGCCGCGAGCTGCTCCGCCTGCCCTTCGCGCTGCCCAAGGGCGGCACCGCCCGCGCCGCCGGCACGTCCGAGCTGGGCGCCGTCACCCTTACCGTCAAGCGCTGAACAGCTAGCCACACTCCGTTCGGGCTGAGCCTGTCGAAGCCCAAGCGCGGCCCTTCGACAGGCTCAGGGCAAACGGAGCTGGATCAATTCAACCAGGGGTCCGAACCAATGATGAAACTCCGCCATGTCCTGATCGCCGCCGCCGGCATCGCGATCACCGTTCCGGCCGCCGTGCAGGCGCACCGCCAGTGGATGCTCCCGTCGATGACCGTCGTCTCGGGCGAAGGCGACGATGTCTGGGTGACGGTCGACGCCGCCGTCTCGAACGACCTCTTCTATTTCGAGCATCAGCCGATGCGCGCGGATGTCAGCGTCCTCCTGCCCGACGGCACGCCGGGCGAGGTCAGGAACAAGGCGACCGGCCGCTACCGCACCACCTTCGACGTTCAGATCGGCAAGCGCGGCACCTACAAGATCTTCTACGCGACCGACGGCGTGATGGGCACCTACAAGCTCAATGGGGAGGAGAAGCGCCTGCCGCGCGGCACCACCACCGCCAATCTCGCCGCCGCGATCCCCGCTGGCGCGACCGATGTGAAGACCAGCGAGAGCAGCAACCGCAACGAGATCTTCGTGACCGCGGGCGAGCCGACCGCCACCGTGTTCAAGCCGACCGGCAAGGGTATCGAGCTGGTTCCGGTGACTCACCCCAACGACCTCGTCGCCGGTGAACCCGCGACCTTCCAGTTCCTGCTCGACGGCAAGCCAGCCGCGGGTCTGCCCGTCACCGTCATTCCCGGCGGCATCCGCTATCGCGACCAGCTCCACCAGCAGGACCTCAGGACCGGTGCCGACGGCAAGGTCACGGTCAAATGGCCGACGGCGGGGATGTACTGGATCAACGTCACCACCCCGCGCGCCGAGCGCGAGGAAGGCGCACCGCCCGCGCCGGGTGGCCGCCGCGCCAGCTATGTGACGACGCTTGAGGTGATGGCGCCCTGAGCACCGAACCCCGCGTCATCATCCCGGACACGATTTCGCCCGCTGCCTTCCACAGGCGGCGGGCGAATGCCGTTGTCGCGACGTTCGGCGGCGAGACGATGGGCACGACATGGTCGGCGAAGATCGTCGCTCCGCCCCCCGGCATTCACGCCGCGATCGAGGCCGTCCTCGCCGATATCATCGCACAGATGAGTCATTGGGAGCCATCGTCGCAGCTCAGCCGCATCAACAATTCCGCGCCCGGCACCTGGCACCGCATCGGCCCCGAATTCGCGCAGGTCATGCAAATCGCCCTCGACATCGCCGGGCGATCGGGCGGCGCGTTCGACCCGGCGACGGGCGTTGCCGTCGATCTGTGGGGCTTTGGCCCGCCCGGACCTCGAAGTGTCTGGGGCACCGGCCTGCCCAGCGAAGCGGAGGTCGAAGCCGCCCGCGCCCTGTGCGGCTATGACGCGATCGACTTCGATCCCCTGCTCCTGCGCCTCCGCCTCACCCGCCCCGCCCGGCTCGACCTCTCCGGCATCGCCAAGGGCTATGCCGTCGATGCCGTCGCCGCCCGGCTGCGCGGGCTGGGCTGTCTCGACTTCCTCGTCGAGATCGGCGGCGAGCTGGTCGGCGAAGGCATCCGGCCCGACGGCCAGCCCTGGTGGGTCGATGTCGAGGCGCCGCCGGGCGTGGACGCCGCGCCGCTGCGCATTGTGCTGCATGGTCTCGCGGTGGCGACGTCGGGGGACTATCGTCGCGTCTTCATCGACGGCGGCATCGGCTACGCCCACACGATCGACCCGCGCATCGCTCGTCCGGTGACCGACGCGGTCGCCAGCGTCACCGTTCTGCACCGCGACTGCGCGCAAGCCGACGCATGGGCAAGCGCGCTGACGGTGTTGGGGCCGGACGCGGGAATGGCGCTCGCCGAACGCGCGGGATTGGCTGTGCATATGATCGTGCGGGGCAGCGGCGAGCGCCTGTCACCCGCGCTTCGGGCGTTGCTCGCCTAGGCGTCCGCCCAGCGCCTCAGCAGATTGTGGTACACGCCGGTCAGCTCGATCACGCTGCGGTCGGCTCCGCCAAGCTGGCCCGTCAATCGCTGCACGCTCTGATCGAGGTCGAACAGGATGCGCCGCGCGCCGTCGTCGCGGACCATCGACTGGAGCCAGAAGAAGCTCGCCACCCGAACGCCCCGCGTCACCGGGGTCACATGGTGCAGGCTCGAGGAAGGATAGACCACCGCATGCCCCGCGGGCAGCTTGACCCGCTGCACGCCAAAATGGTCCTCGACCACCAGTTCGCCGCCGTCATACTCGGCGGGATCCTCGAGAAAGACGGTGATCGACAGGTCGCTGCGGATGCGGAACTCGCTGCCGCGCTTGATGCGGATCGCGTTGTCGACATGCGTGCCGAACGTGTGCCCCTCGCCATAGCGGTTGAACAGCGGCGGAAAGACCTTGAGCGGCAACGCCGCGGCAAAGAACAGCGGCGAACGGCCGAGGGCATCAAGGATGACGCCCCCGGCCTCAAGCGCCGCCGGGCTTCCCTCCGGCAGCTGCTCGTTCTTCTTGGCCAGCGCCGACTGGTGGCCGGACGTGACGTTGCCGTCCACCCATTCGGCCGAATCGATGATCCCCCGCACCCGCGCCACGGTTTCGGCGTCCAGCAGTTCGGGGATCGCGATCATCATGGCGCTTGCCTAGCCTGAAGGGGTTGGAGCGGGCAACGCTTCGGGGGACAGGTGAACCGCCACCCGCTCCTCCCCCTTATCTTCAGAAGCGGTAGCCGACAGTCAGCACAGCAGCCCGCGCATCGCCCGGCGTCGCCCAGCCATTGTTACGGATGCGGGTGTAGTAGAGCTCGTCGGTGAAGTTCTTGACGTTCACCAGCACGCTGAAGTTGGTGTTGATGTCGTACGAGATCGACGCGTTGTGGACGAGATAGTCGTCCGAGCGATAGACGACCGCCGACGCCGCGGTCGGCAGGTTCAGCGCGAAGCTGCCCTGATAGGTCACGCCATAGCCGAGCTTCAGCCCGAACGGCAGCGTGTAGGTGGTGTAGAGGCTGCCCGAATGGTTGGGCACGTTCTGCAACTCCGCCCCCGCCGCGGGGTCCGGGCTGCCCACCGCGACCGACCGGATCAGCTTCGGCTCGAGATAGGTGTAGTTGGCGGTGATCGACCATGCCGGGGTGATGTTGCCCGTGGCACTGACCGCGATGCCGTCCACCCGCGAATGACCCTCGAGCACCTGATCGGGCTCGTTGATGTCGTTCGACGGCACCTTGTACTGGTCACGCTCGTTGCGGAACAGCGCGACGCTGAACAGCGCGCGGCCAATCTCCGCCTTGGCGCCGATCTCGTAGTTCTTGGCGCTCTCCGGATCGACATTGCAGCTCGTGGCGACGCACGCGCCGTTGACCGCGCTCTGCGACGGTGTCTGCGAATTGCCATAGGCGGCGTACAGCGTCACCGCCTCCACCGGCTTGAACACCAGTCCGACGCGATAGGTGAACAGGTCTGCCTCGTTATAGAAGCGCGGCCCGGCGACGATCGGTCCCTGCGGCACGGTGGCGGTCGCGGCCGTCGACGTGTCGGTCTGGTAATTGCCGCTGTTGTTCTCGTAGCGGACGCCGCCGTTCAGCTCGAACTTGCCGAACTTCATCGTGTCGAACAGGTAGACCGCATAGTTGGTCACCTCGCCGCGCTGGCGGCCGCCTTCGACATAGTTGACCGGGCCGGTGTAGACGTTGCTGCCATAGGTGAAGCCGGCCGGACCCGTGACCACCTCATTGGGGTTGGACCAGTTGACCAGCGGGAATGCGGTGTAGGCCAGCGTGCGATTGGCGTTGCGGAAGACGTTGCCGGTCGACAGGAAATACTTCTCCCACCCGGCCGAGGCGCCCAGCACCAGACTGTGCTCGACCGCACCGGTCGCGAACTGCGCCGACAGGTCGATCTGGTTGTACATCAGCTCGCTGGTCGTATCGCGCACGTTCCCGCGCGGGCCGCCGATCAGATAATAGCCGACCGGAACCGTCGCCGGGCAAGCGGTGCCGTTCGCCTGGATATTGCCGGTCAGGCAATAGGTGCCCTGCGGCGGCCCGACGATCGTGCGCTGCGATACGCTCTGCCAGCGGGTCAGGTTGCGCAGCGACAGCTTGTCGCTGAATTCATGGCTGGCGGTGATCGTCGCCTGATCGACGGTGATCTCCTGCGTATCGACGTTGCGGTAGCCGAAGTAATCGCTGCGATCGATGCCCGGCAGCGCTCCGTTGAAGGTCGCGTTCTTGTAATAAGGCACGCCGTATTGCGGGATGTTGGTGTCTTCCTGATGCAGATATTGCAGCGTCAGGCTGGTCGGCCCGTCGATCCCGATCGTCGCGGATGGCGCGATGCCCCAGCGGTCGTAATTCTCCACGTCGCGGCCCGGCACGTCGGCCTTGTGGACCATCGCGTTGAGACGCAGCGCGACAAGCTCATTGACGCGGACATTGGCGTCGATCGCGCCGCGATAATATTCGTCGGTGCCGATGCCGGCCTGCACCGCGACCTCGGTCTCCGCCTTCGGACGCTTGGTCACGATGTTGATCGATCCGCCGACCGATCCCGATCCGTTATAGACCGAATTGGCGCCGTTGGTGACCTCGACCTGTTCGAGGTTGAACGGGTCGCTGCGCGAATAGGGCGCGCTGTCGCGCACGCCATCGGTGGTGATGTCGGATGAGGCCGAATAGCCGCGCAGGGTGATCTGATCGCTCGGCGCGATGCCGCCCTCGGCCGCGCCGAAGGTGATGCCCGGCACCGTCGACAGCACGTCGCGCAGCGTGAGCAGATTCTGCTCCTCGATCACCTTGTTGGTCAGGATCGTCACCGTCTGCGGGGTATCGCGCACCGGACGCGTCGCCTTGGGGCTGGCCTGTTCCGAACGGACTTCCTGACCCGTAACGACAACCTCGTCACGCTCCTGCTGGACGGGCGTGTCCTCCTCGGCGACCGGATCGGCGGCATGCGCGGGGGCCGAAGCGATGAAACCGACCGCGGCAAGCGCGAGGAAAGCGGGCGCGGCCTTACGGCCGTCGGAAGTCGTGCGAGTCATGATTGGCCCCTTTAGCCCTGTTCGTTAGGGGGCCAGCTATTGCGACTCGTTCGCACTGTCAACGCTGTTGCGAATCATTTTCATCATTGTCGCGATTTATACCCGCCGCGAACAGCCAGCTGCGGATCGCGCTCGCCAGATTCGGGGGATCGTCCGCACCGATCCGCAGGTGATCGATCTGGGCGACGATCGCATTGATTGGCAGGCCGCGACGTGCCGCCGCCGCCTCAAGCGCCGCCCAGAACACCGGCTCCAGGCTGATCGACGTTGGGTGTCCGGCAATGGTGATCGACCGTTTGACCGGCCCCTGAAACCCGCCGGGCGGGGCCTCGATCACGCGTGCGACATCACGCGTCGATGTCGAACAGCGACGCGAGCTGCTCGATCATCGTGCCGGCAAGCTGATCGACGTCCATGATCGTCACCGCACGGCTGTAATAGCGCGTCACGTCATGCCCGATGCCGATCGCGACGAGCCCGACCGGCGACCGCTGCTCGATCCAGCCGATCACCTGCCGCAAATGCCGCTCGAGATAGGAGCCGCTGTTTACGCTCAGCGTCGAGTCATCGACCGGCGCGCCGTCGGAAATGACCATCAGGATCTTGCGATCCTCGGGCCGCGCGATCAGCCGGTGATGCGCCCACAGCAGCGCCTCACCGTCGATATTCTCCTTGAGCAGCCCTTCGCGCATCATCAGGCCAAGCGACTTCTTCGCGCGCCGCCACGGCTCGTCGGCCTGTTTGTAGACGATGTGGCGCACGTCGTTGAGCCGGCCCGGCTGGGGCGCGCGGCCCTCGGCCAGCCACTTCTCGCGGCTCTGTCCGCCCTTCCATGCCTTGGTCGTGAAGCCGAGGATCTCGGTCTTGACCCCGACCCGCTCCAGGGTGCGCGCGAGGATGTCGGCGCTGATCGCCGCGATTGAAATCGGCCGCCCGCGCATCGATCCCGAATTGTCGATCAGCAGCGTCACTACCGTATCGCGGAACTTGGCGTCCTTCTCGATCTTGTAGGACAGCGACTGCATCGGATTGACGATCACCCGCGCCAGCCGCGCCGCGTCGAGCAACCCTTCGTCCTGATCGAAATCCCAGCTCCGCGACTGCTGCGCCATCAGCCGCCGCTGAAGGCGGTTGGCGAGCTTGGTCACGACGCCCTGCAAATGCAGCAACTGCTGATCGAGATAGGCGCGCAGCCGGGTGAGTTCGTCGGCATCGCAAAGCTCGGTAGCGGCGATGATCTCGTCATGCTTTTCGGTGAAGCGCAGATAGTTGAAATCGGGAATGTCGCTCGGCAGGCGGTTGGGGCGAACGGGCATCATGCCCTCCTCGCCCTCATCGCCCGGTTCGCCCTCGGCGTCGTCGAACTCGCCCTCTTCCTGCTCGCTTTCCTGACCGTCCTCGGTCTCGGCCTCGCGCTCCTCGCCGCGCGCCTCTACCTCGCCTTCGCCGGTCTCGCCGTCCTGCTCGCCGTCCTCGCCTTCGTCCTGCTCCTGCTCCTCGGTGCCTTCGTCCTCGCCGCCGCCCTCATCGGCTTCGTCGGGGATCATCTCGCCCTCAGTCAGCTCGAGGTCCTCGAGCAGATTGCCGACCAGCCTGGCGAACGCCGCCTGATCGTCGATCGCCAGCGCCAGCGCGTCGAGATCGGCACCGCCCTTGTCCTCGATCCAGTCGCGGACCAGCGCCAGCCCCAGCGCAGCCTCCGCCGGTGCATCGCGCCCGGTCAGCCGCTCGCGCACCATCAGCTGGATGGCGGTCGACAGCGGCACCTCATCGCGGGTCCGCGCCCGACTGATCGGGTCGGAACGCATCCGCATCTGCAGCGCATGGTCAAGATTGCCGGCGACCCCGGCATAGCCGCGCGATCCCAACGCTTCCACGCGCGCCGTCTCGACCGCGTCGAACACCGCGCGCGCCACCGCCTCCTTGGGCGCACGCTTCAGGTGGAGCGCATTGTCGTGCAGCCGCATGCGCAGCGCGAACCCGTCCGCGAACCCGCGCGCCTCCGCCACCTGCTCGGGGGGCAAATTGCGGCCGGGCATCGGCACCTTGATATGCCGCCCGGACTGCGCCGGCGCGTCGGCGGTGAAGGCCAGCTCGACCTCGGGCTCCGCGGCGAGCGCGCGCGTCGCCCCGGTAAGGACGGATTTGAACTGATCGAGGGGAGAGTCGGCGGCCATCGGGTGCACTTGGCGCGGGAGGTGGTCGGGACGCAAGCCCGAAGGACCGGTTTCGTCCGCCGGCCGCTCAACCCGGATAATAATAATAGATGTAGATCGGCGTCCCCTGATACCACAGCGCAAAGGGAAAGACGGTCGGATCCTTGTCGACCGCGACTTCCGCGGTCTTCGCAACGCCATCGATCGCCGTCACGGTGAAGACGGCGTTACCGACGGTAAAGCGCTGGGGAAGCTTCTTTTTCTTGACCGGAAAATACCATTGCAGGCGCGACGGCGTCACCGCCTCGCGCGCCTTGGCCACCTTGCGATCCTCCTCGGCGCCCGCCGGCGGAAGGTTGTCGCGGAACGTCAGCCCCGCGAACTGCTGCTTCTTGCCCTCAAGGAACAGGTGGAATTCAAAATTCTCCGAATTGAGGCCGCCGCCATCATAATAGACCACGTCCAGCCGGCTGTCCGGAACAGGATCATTGCGGATCACCGTGTAGGCGACCGGCTCCACCTCGACCAGACGACGGTCCTCCGCCCGCTTGGTGCCGACAAGGAATCCCTTGTCGAACCGGCCG
>DATIGZ010000305.1:0-6074 GCA_035481255.1 Sphingomonas sp.
AACTTGCTCGCCTCGCCGTTGAAGCTGGAGCCGCGGGCGACGAGGTTGGGGAGGGCAATGGCATCGGCGACAGGCAAGTTCCACTCGACGATGCCGACCAGCGCCTTGGACACATAGGCGAGGATCGCGTTGCCGCCGGGCGAGCCGATCGCACCGGCAAGGCTGTGGTCGGGGTTCAGGATGATCGTCGGCACCATCGACGAACGCGGCCGCTTGCCGGGCGCGATCGCGTTCGGACCTTCGGGGACGAAGGAGAAGTCGGTCATCTGGTTGTTGAGGAAGAAGCCGTCGACCATGCGGCCGCTGCCGAACAGGCTTTCGACCGTGGTGGTCATCGACACGGCGTTGCCCTCACCATCGATGACGATGAAGTGCGACGTGCCGGCGACTTCGTTGGTGGCGTCGATGCGCGCATGGACGGCGCCCGGAGGCGTGCCCGGCTGCGGCGGCGGGCCGGCGCGGTCGGCGATCAGCGCGGTGCGGCTGGCGACATAGGCCGGGTCGAGCATGCCCTTGACCGGGACGGTCGCGACGTCACCGACATAAGCGTCGCGGTCGGCATACATGACGCGGCTCGCCTCGGCGTACTTGACCCACGCGACGGGATCGTTGGGGCCGCGCGCGCCGATGTCGGTTCGCTCGATCATCGCCATCAGCTGAAGCAGGCCGACGCCCGAGGAAGGCGGGGGCGGCGCGCAGAGGATGTAGACGCGATAGGGGTTGCACACCGCGTCGCGCACCTCCGGCTTGTAGCCGGCGATATCCGCCTCGGTCATCGTGCTGGCGAGGTCGCCTTCGCGCAGGCGGGCGATGATGCGCCGAGCGGTCTCGCCCTTGTACATCGCGTCCGGGCCCTGCGCGGCGAGGCGGCGAACGAAGGCGGCGTAAGCGGGGTTGCGCAGCGTGTCGCCGGTCTTGATCTGCTCGCCCTGCGCGTTGCGGAAATAGGCGACCGCATCGACGCCGCGTGCTTGCGGAGCGCGGCTGGCGATCATGTCGGCGAGGCGCTCACTCACGGTGAACCCCTGATCGGCGGTGCGGATGACGTCGCCGAACAGATCCTTCCAAGCGAGATTGCCGTGTCTGGATTGCGCCAGCGCGAGCATCCGGACGACGCCGGGAACGCCGGTGGCGCGGCCCGAGACGACAGCGGTCGAGAAGGAGAGCGCCTTGCCGTCCGGGCCGAGCAACATGTCGGGAGTGGCGCCGGCCGGCGCGGTCTCGCGGCCGTTATAGACGGTGATCCCTCTGGTCTTGGCATCGTAGCGGACCATGAAGGCGCCGCCGCCAAGGCCGCTGCTCTGCGGTTCGACGAGGCTGAGCATCGCCTGAACCGCGACCGCGGCATCGACCGCCGAGCCGCCCTTGCGCAGCACCTCCAGCCCCGCCTCGACCGCCAGCGGATGCGCGGCGGCGACAAAGGCCTGGCGCTCCTTGGCAGGCGTAGCGGGCGCGACCGGAGCCGGAGCGGCCGTCGGGGGCAGCGCGGCGCGCGGCGCGCAGGCGGCGAGACCGGCAAGCGCGAAGGCGGCAAGGAGGGGCTTCATCTGCAAGTTCATGGTTCAATCGCCTTTGCGCCGGGACGGCGGGGGTCTGCCGCGCCGAGGAAGAGGTTGTTGGTCAGCATGATCGACTGGGCGCTGCCCATCGTTTCATCCATGTCGATCCGATGGCCCTTTGCCTTGAGCGCCGCAACCGTGTCCGGGTTGAAATTCGGCTCGACGCGCAAGGTAGCGGTGGTGCCCTGATAGATTCGGGGCTGATGCGTCGCCTCTTCGACATTGAGGCCATGGTCGACGGTGTTGATGACGAGCTGGAGCATCGTCGTGATGATCGTGCTGCCGCCGGGCGTGCCGACGATCAGCCACGGCTTGCCGTCCTTGAACACGAGGGTGGGCATCATCGTGGAGAGCATGCGCTTGCCGGGCGCCATCGCGTTGAGCGGCGGCGGGGTGCCCTTGCGCTGCGCCTCCCACGCCTGCTCATGACTGAAATTGTTCATCTGGTTGTTGAGCAGGATCCCGGTGCCCGCGATCATCACGCCCGAACCGAAGTCGGAGCCGAGCGTATAGGTGGTCGAGACGGCGTTGCCCTCGGCATCCGCGACCGAGAAGTGCGTGGTCGAGGGGCTTTCGAACTTGAGCGGGTCGCCCGGCGCGAGTGAGCGGACGGGCGTCGCCTTGTCGAGGTCGATGAGCTTGACTCGTTCGGCCGCATATTCCTTCGAGATGAACCCCTTGACCGGGGCGGTGACGAAGGCGGGGTCGCCGAGCGCCTGATAGCGGTCGAGATAGGCGAGCTTCATCGTCTCGGCCATCACATGAAGCGACGCGGCGGAACCGGCGCCCATCGCCTTCAGGTCGAAATGCTCGAGGATGTTGAGCATGTTGAGCAGGGTCGCGCCGCCCGCGCTGGCCGGGGGCGGGGTATAGACCTGATAGCCGCGATAGGTGCCGACCAGCGGATCGCGCTCGACCGGCCTGTAGGCGGCGAGGTCGGCGCGGGTGATGATGCCGCCATGGGCCTTCATGTCCGCTTCGATCCGGCGGGCGATCTCGCCGGTGTAGAAGGCCTTGGCGCCGCCCTTCGCGATCTGCGTGAGGGTCCAGGCCAGGTCGGGCTGTTTCAGCACCTCGTCCTTGGCGTAGAGACTGCCGTCCGCCTTGTAGAAGACCGCCTTGCCCGACGCGCTGTTCGACAGGCGCTGACGCCCCCAGCCGAACACGAACGCCTCGTCGGCGGTGAGCCGGACCCCGTCGCGGGCGAGGCGGATGGCGGGTTCGACCACCTTGGCCCATGGGAGCTTGCCCCATTTTTTGTGAGCGTGTTCGAGACCGGCGACGGTGCCGGGGACCGAGGGGGCCATATAGCCGTAGGAGGCGATGTTCCGCTCTTTCCCCTTGTTGTCGACGAACATTGCGGGGGTGGCGGCGCGCGGGGCGATGCCGCGGAAGTCGAGGACGCGGACCTGTCCGGACCTGGCGTCATAGACGGTCATGAAGCCGTCGCCGCCGATATTGCCCGCGCGGGGCAGGGTGACCGCAAGCGCGAAGCCGATCGCGACCGCCGCGTCGATGGCGTTGCCGCCGTCGCGCAATATCTGGGCGCCGACCTCGCTCGCGATGGCGTTCTGGCTGACGATCATTCCGCGCGTGCCGACGACGGGCGAGTGGATCGAGGGATATTCGAGGAGGTGGCGGCTCTGCGCCGCGACCGGGACGGGCAGCGCGAGAGCGAGCGCCGAGACGGCGAGAACGAACTTGCGGAGGATCATGAAAGCCGGCCTCAAACGTCGTTGGCGGAATTGTAGACGGTCACGTCCATCTCCCCCTCCCACCGCGCGACGGCGGTGGCGATGGCGAGATCGGAAGTGACGTTGGGAACGGTGCGGGTCATGTCGAGGATGCGGTCGAATGGCAGGATGAAGCCGACGACGAGCGCGGTCTGCTCAGGCGTGATGCCAATCGCGTGAAGCACGGCGGCGAGCACGAACAGCGAGCCCGACGGCACTGGCGCGACGCCCATCGCGACGATGGTGGTGGTGGCGGCGATCACCAGATAATCGGCCCAGCTCAGGTCGAGGCCGAACGCCTGCGCCGAGAAGAGTGTGAGCATCGCGACATACATTGCCGCGCCGTCCATGCCGATCGTCGCGCCTAGTGGAAGGACGGTGGAGGCGACGGGTTTCGAGACACCGAGATTGTTCTGGGCGACACGAATCGCGACGGGAAGCGTCGCCGAGCTGGACGAGGTCGAGAAGCCGACCATGATCGCATCGGCGATACCGCGGAAGAAGGGCAGCGGCGAGAGCCAGGCCATCAGCCGCACGACGATGAGACCGTGGATCAGCAAGGTCACGATCGCCGAGCCGATGACGACGCAGAGCGCGAGCTTGAGCACCGCGAGGAAGCTGGACGGGCCGCTGGTGCCCATCACCACGGCGATCAGCGCGAACACGCCGAACGGCGCGGTCTCCATTACGAAGCCGACGATCTTGAGCATCACGTCCGATGCGCCGTTGAGGAATTGACGTACCGGCTCGGCACCCTTGCCGGCGGCGATCACGCCCGCGCCGACGAGGATGGCGAAGAAGATCACCGACAGCGTCTTGCCATCGGCCATCGCACCGACGGGGTTGTCGGGGATGATTTCCATGAACATCCGCGCGGTATCGGGCGGGGTCCCCATCGCCTTGGGCACCGCGTCGGCGAAGGTGGCGCCGATACCGGGGCCGATCAGCGTCGCGACGGTGAGGCCGGTCGTGACGGCGAGCGCGGTGGTGAAGACATACATGGCGAGC
Organism: Sphingomonas sp.; assembly: GCA_035481255.1. Lineage (GTDB taxonomy): Bacteria > Pseudomonadota > Alphaproteobacteria > Sphingomonadales > Sphingomonadaceae > Sphingomonas. The sequence goes on from DATIGZ010000305.1 coordinate 4,301, forward strand.
GTCTTCACGCCGATGCTGCCCAGCCGCTTGGGATCGGCGAGCGCAGCGACACCCGCGGCGATGGTGAGGAAGACCAGCGGGACGACGAGCATCCGGATCAGGCGCACGAACAGCTCGCCGATCCAGGTGATCGAGGTGGCGCCCGGACCCCAGGCGACGCCGACGATCGCTCCGAGGACGAGCGCAGCGAGAATGCGCTTCCACAGCGCGACGCTGAACCACCAGCCGACCGCGCGGCGGAACGGGCGCAGCTGGGCGGCGGGGGCGATCGGCTCAGGGGGCGTCGTCTCGGTCATCGCGCGGCTCCGGTCAGTTGGGACGGCTGGGCCAGCCTAGGTCATCAACGGTAGTTGAGGAAACGGGATGCGTTCCGGGGTGTTCCCGCGCCGCCGCGACGGACGGCGCGGGAAGGGACCTCAGAAACGCTTGCTGACCGATGCGTAGATCTGACGGCCGCGGTTGCCATAGAGGTCGCCGATATAGCCGTTCGATCCGTCCGCGATGGGGGCGAGGGCGTTGCCGATATTGCGCGCGCCGATGCGGAAGCGGGTGTTGTCGAGCACGCCGCCGTCCGGCTCGAACTGCAGATACAGGCTGTGCGTCATCAGCGGGTCGACGGGGAAGTTGGTGCCGTCGCTCAGCGTGACCGAGGTATCCCGCACCGAGCCGACATAGCTGGTATAATAGCCCGCGCCCCATTCGCCCGAACGCCAGGTGACGCTGGCCGATGCGCGCCATTTCGGGCGGCCATTCTCCTTGATCAGATTTTCCGCGCCGACGATGTTGACGACGACCGGGATCGTGCCGGCCTTCTGCGCATCGACCAGGGTCTGGGTGATCGGACCCGGGACCTGGAAGAATTCGAGCAGGCGGGCGGCATTCACGCGGAAGCTGAGATCGCCGAACGCGGTGTCCTTGACCTGATAGTAGAGGCCGAGGTCATAGCCGCGGACCTTGCGCGGCGACAGGTTGGTATAGTTGTCGATGACCTGGATCACGTCGCCCACCGGCGCGAGGCCGGTTCCGGCGAACTGGTCGATATCGTCCTGCGTGGGCGCGGCGCGCTGGACATTCGGGTTGGACGAGCCCTGCAGACGGAGCAGATAGTCCAGCGTCAGCGCGTTGGTATCGCCGAACAGGCCGATGACATTGTCCTGGCGGATTTCCCAATAGTCCGCAGTCACGGTCAGACGGCCGCCCTTGCTGCCGAAATTGAACTGGGCGGTGGCGCCCAGCGACAGGCTGTCGGAGGTCTCTGGCTCGAGATCCTGGCTGCCCGAACGGTTGCTGACGATCGGCTGGGTGTTGCACGAGGCGGGGAAGGTCGTGGCGTTGGTGTGGCGCTTATCGGCCTCGCAGCGGATCCAGTCGGAACGGGTGTTGGAGCGCTGAATGCCGTTCTCGAACAGTTGCGGCAGGTTCGGCGCGCGGAAGCCCTGCGACCAGGAGCCGCGGAACTGGAGGTTGGGGATCGGATACCAGGACAGGGCGACCTTGGGCTTCGCGACGGTGCCGAAGCCCTGATAGGATTCCATGCGTCCGGCGAGCTGCAGGTCGAGCGAACGGACCAGCGGGATGTCCATGTCCGGGCCGATCACCGGCACCGCGAGTTCGAGGAACGCGGAGAAGGTGTCGCGCGAGCCTTTGCTGTCCGGGGTCGGGCTGGCGCCCATCGTGTCGCTGCCGTTGGACGAACCGTCGAGCGCGACGAAGGCGATTGTCCCGTCGAGCCGCGGGTCGCGATCGTCGGCGAAGGTTTCGTGGCGGAACTCGA
>DATIGZ010000306.1:0-3571 GCA_035481255.1 Sphingomonas sp.
GGGACGCCGGTTCGCAATGGCGCCGGTGTCGTTACCGGCTTCGACATGAACGGCGATGGCGACGCGGACGACGCCTACATCACGGCGCAGTCGCACACCGTCTGGAACCGCATCACCTCACGCGAGCGTATCGGCGGCAACCTGTCGCTTCAGTTCGAGCTCAGCGATACGCTGCAGCTGACCGCGGATGCGTTCTACACCAAGCAGACCCAATATGACCGCACCGCCGGGTTCCAGTTCCAGAATGTCGACTGGATGTCGTCGCCTTACCGTCCGACCAAGTCCCGCAACACCGGTGCGCTCAGCCAGCCGATTGGTCAGAAAGACTTTGGTCCGCGTCGATACGATATTCACACGGTCCAGACCTATGAATACGACATGCCGAACTTCGACAGCTATTCGGAAACCTTCCGGATCAAGTCGGAATCGCAGAACTACAACCTCCAGCTCGATTACGATAACGGCGAAGGTCTGAAGGCGTCGCTGCGCGGTATCTACGGCAAGGCCGAGCGTGAGCTTGACCAGAGCTACCTGCAGTTCAACCTGACCGACGGTATCCAGTGGGCCTATTCGGGCGTCGGCAACTATCCGACGAGTCTGGGCGGGGACCGCGCCTTCAACCCGGGCGGCTATCGCGTCTACAGCCAGAAGGCGACGCTCGACTATTCGGGCGGGGCGCTGGCCTTCACGTTCCCGAACAACTTCCTCAATCAGGCCAAGAATCTGAGCCATTATGCGCTCAAGACGATTTCGTCCGAAGGCAATGACAGCCGCAAGGGCGACATCTGGACCATCCGCGGCGACGTCGAGTGGAAGTCCGATACCGGCATCGGCATCAGCGCCGGTGCCCGTTACAGCGAGCGTTCGGCCGAGCAGTTCGTGTTCGAACGCGTCTCGCCATACTATGTCGGCAACACCGATCATCCGGGCAATCCGGCCGCAGGCTGCTACGTCAAGTGGAAGGCGTTCGACGTCAACCTGGGCAATTCGAGCTGCGCCGTCCGCGACGCGGCGGGCAATGCCTATACTGCCGGCTTCGTCCGTCCCGGCACTGATCCGATCTTCACCGGTCTCGTGAAGCAGTATGCGATGCCGGCAGCCGGCGCGCCCAGCATCTGGGTTCTCGACCCGCGCGCGATGGACGACGCCGAGGCGTTCCAGAACAAGTTCTACCCGGGCAACAAGAACAACGTGAACCCGGCGGACTCGTTCGACATGAACCTGCGCCAGATCGCCGGCTATGTGCAGGTGAATGGCGAGGGTGAGGTCGCCGGCCTGCCGTTCCGCGCCAATGGCGGCGTTCGCATTGTCAACACCAAGTTCCGCGTGCGCCAGAACATCGTCGGCGTGCCGCAGGCCTATGGCGTGTCAGGTGTCGATGCGGGCGATTTCTACACCGACCGCGAGTTCACCGACTTCCTGCCGGCGTTCAACGTCTCGTTCGATCTGAGCGACAAGCTGAAGTTCCGCGCATCCTATGCCAAGACGATGACGCTGCTCGACTTCCTGCAATGGGGTGGCGGCTTGAACGTCGGCTACGCGATCGACACCACGGTCAACCCGCCGATCTTCCGCGCCCAGTCGGCGCAGCAGCGCGGCAACCCCAATCTGGATCCGTGGCGGTCGAGCAACGTCGAGGCGAGCCTCGAACTCTACACAGGGCCTTCCAGCATGCTGGCGGCGGGCGCTTTCTACCTGTCGGTGGATAGCTTCATCGTCAACACGACGATCCTGCGTAACGACATCCCCGATAATGACGGCGTGATCCGCAACACCGCGCTGCCGGTGAACACCATCACACAGGGCGCCGGTGGTACGCTCAAGGGGCTCGAGTTCTCGGCGCGTCAGGCGCTGACCGACTACGGCGTCAACGGCTGGCTGGGCGGCTTCGGTATCGACGCCAACTATACCTTGTCGCTCGGCGACGCGGGCGGCGTGGATCTGGCCGGCAACAAACAGCCGTTCCAGGACAACTCGAAGCATCAGGTCAACGCCGCCTTGTGGTACGAATCCGGGCCGTTCTCGGCGCGTATCGCCTACAACTACCGCTCGAAGCGTCTGCAGAGCCAGAACTGGAGCGGCATCGCCGGGCTCTCGGTCTACCAGCGCCCGACCAACTATTTCGACGCGTCGATCTCGTTCGATGTGACGGACAACTTCACGCTCTATGGTCAGGCGTCGAACTTCACCGGCGAGCATGAGCGCTATTATCTGACCTGGGAAGACCAGATTGGCTGGGACCAGATCTACGAGCGGCGCTTTGTCGCGGGCGTCCGCGCCAAGTTCTGATCCCTTGAACTGACCTCCTCACTGCCCGCCGATCGCCAAGCGTTCGGCGGGCATTTTTTTGAACGACAGGATTTGCAGATGGACAGTGCAGTGGCGGAGCAGGGGGACGCGATCCGCAGTATTGCGATCGTCGGCGGCGGGACGGCGGGCTGGATGGCCGCAAGCTACCTCGCCCGTATGCTCGCGCATACCAGCCTCGACATCACCCTGATCGACAGTTCGGAGATCGGAACCGTCGGTGTCGGTGAAGCGACAGTCCCCGCGATCCGCGACTTTCTGGCGACGGTCGGCCTGACCGACGCGCAGGTGCTCGACGCGACCGAGGGGACGATCAAGCTGGGCATCCACTTCGCCGACTGGGCGGAGCCGGGGCATCGTTTCTATCACCCCTTCGGCCTTTACGGCGTGCCCGCGCGCGGCGTGCCCTTCCACCAATATTGGCTGAAACTACGCGCCGCTGGTCATGATCTGCCGCTGGCGGACTACTGCCTGTGCACCCAGCTTGCCGAGCATGACCGGTTCCTGGCACCGCCCGACCGACCCGGCAGTGATCTTGGCGTGTTCGATTTCGCGCTTCATTTCGACGCGTCGAAATTCGCCTCGGTGCTTCGCGATCTGTCGCTGTCGCTGGGTGTCACGCATATCGACGGCCGGATCGAAGGGGTCGAGCAGGCGCCGGATAGCGGGCGGGTGGAGGCGGTACGGCTCGCCGACGGGCGCCGCGTCGCCGCCGATTTGTGGATCGACTGTTCGGGCTTTCGCGGGCTGCTGATCGGCGAGGCGATGGGCGTGCCTTATATCGACTGGCGAAAATGGTTGCCCTGCGACCGCGCGATCGCGCTCGGCTGCGAGCCGGTCAACGCTTATCGCCCGGTCACGACGTCGACCGCGCGGCCAGCCGGCTGGCAATGGCATATCCCGCTGCGCCACCGGATCGGCAACGGCTATGTCTATTGTTCCGACTATATCGACGACGACCAGGCCGAGGCGGTGCTGCGATCGAATATCGAGGGGACGGCGATGGGGGATTCTCGCCGAATCCGCTTCACGCCGGGGCATCGGGCGAGCTTCTGGCAGGGCAATGTCGTCGCGATCGGCCTCGCTGGCGGGTTTCTCGAGCCGCTGGAATCGACCAGCATCACGCTGATCCAGTCCGGACTCGAACGCCTAGTCCGGCTGTTTCCCGACCGCGCCTTCGATCCGGCGCTGGCGGCGCTGTTCGACCGCCAGTCTCGGCTTGAGTTCGAGCGTATCCGTGACTTTCTGCTGATCCACTATTGCC
>DATIGZ010000307.1:0-1780 GCA_035481255.1 Sphingomonas sp.
CCTCGGCATAGACCTGGTCGGTCCACGCCTCGAACCCGCCGAACCCAACTTCGGCGCGACGCATCGCCCCGCGATCGAGCCACAGGGTCTGCTTGGTCAACCGGGTCAGAAAGGTGCGGTCATGGCTGATGACGACGAACGCGCCGCGATAGCGGGTCAGCCATTCTTCCAGCCATTCGATAGCATGGATGTCGAGATGGTTGGTCGGCTCGTCGAGCAACAGCACATCGGGGTCTTGCGCCAGCGCGCGCGCGATCGCCGCCCGCCGCCGCTCGCCCCCGCTCGCCGTCGCCGCCTCGCGCGTCAGGTCGATCCCCAACTGATCGGCAATCGCCTCCGCCTCATGCTGCGCCGGCGCATCGTCGCCCGACAGGACATAGTCCATCAGCGTGACGCAGCCCGCCATGCGCGGCTCCTGCTCCAGCATCACCACGCGCGTGCCCGGCTGGATCGTCCGCCGCCCCTCGTCCGCGTCGACCACGCCGGCGATCAGCTTGAGCAATGTCGTCTTGCCCGCGCCGTTACGCCCGATCAGCGCCAGCCGGTCGCGCGCGCCGATATGGATGTCGAGGTCACGAAACAGCCAGCCCGATCCCTGGATCAGACCGAGCTTTTCATAAGAGAGTACAGGGGCAGCCATGGCCGGGGCAGGTAGGGCCGTCCGGCGATCCCGGCAAGCCGCCAGCGCTTCCGTGATGCTTTCAGCTGGCTTTCCGCCACATTCACGGGCTGTTCAACGCGCCAACCCTATGCCATCCCCGTCATGAAGATGTTTGGTGTCCTTTGTCTCGGCGCGTGTCTCGCCGCCGCTGCCCCGCTTCACGCTGAGCCACAGGACCGGCGCAGCGACCAGGAGGCTGCGCGCGAAGGCCGGATGCAGGGCAAGCTGTTGCCGCTGCGCGTGATCGAGGCGCGGGTGGTGCCGCATATGGTCAAGCAGGGTGCGCAATATCTCGGCTTCGACTTCGATTCGGGAACCGGCATTTACACGCTGAAGTTCCTGCGCAATGGAAACGTCATCTGGGTCGATGTCGACGGCCGCACCGGTCAGGTGATGCGCCGTTCGGGCGGCTGAGCCGGCGATAAAGAGGGAAACACCGATGCGCGTTCTGATCGTCGAGGACGAACCCAATCTCCGCAACCAGCTTCAGTCCACGCTCGAGGGCGCGGGCTATGCCGTCGACACCGCGAGCGATGGCGAGGAAGGTCATTATCTCGGCTCGACCGAGGCCTATGACGCGATCGTCCTCGACCTTGGCCTGCCCGAGATCGACGGGCTGACCGTGCTCGACCGCTGGCGCAAGGAGGGCAAGACCACCCCGGTGCTCGTGCTCACCGCGCGCGACAGCTGGTCGGACAAGGTCGCCGGGCTCGATGCGGGTGCCGATGACTATGTCGCCAAGCCGTTCCAGTCGGAGGAGCTGATCGCCCGCCTGCGCGCGCTGATCCGTCGCGCTTCGGGCAATGCCAGTGCCGAGCTGATCGCGGGCGACATCCGCCTCGACACCCGCAGCGGCAAGGTGACCAAGGCCGGCGATCCCGTGAAGCTGACCGCGCAGGAGTATAAGCTCCTCTCCTACCTGCTCCACCACAAGGGCAAGGTGGTCAGCCGCACCGAGCTGATCGAGCACATCTACGACCAGGATTTTGACCGCGATTCGAACACGATCGAAGTGTTCGTGACCCGCATCCGCAAGAAACTGGGCGCGGACGTGATCACGACGATCCGTGGTCTTGGCTACAGCCTCGAGGAACCGGCGGAGGCCGGTGCCTGAGTTCA
>DATIGZ010000308.1:0-5335 GCA_035481255.1 Sphingomonas sp.
CCGGCATTGTTGTCCGACAAGAGCTGTATCGAGTTCCTCGAGCGCGAAGGCATCGATCTGCCGACCGCGCGCAACTATGCGGTGGCGGGCTGTCTTGCGGTCAACATCATCGCTGAATCGCGAATGGTCGCGTGCCCGATGTTCGTCGCGCCGCTCGTGTTCAATTTCGCGCTTCATGGCGGGATCGATCCGCGCAGCGGCGCACGCGTCGGGCCGCAGACGCCGCGCCTCGACGAATGCGCCGATTTCGAGACCTTCTATGAAGGCGTCAGGACGCAGCTCGGGCACTTCCTCAAGCTCCAGGGCGAGTTCAACAACGTCACCATTCACGCTTATGGCGAGCGCTATCCGCAGCCGGTCGAATCCGCGCTGACCAAGGGCGGGATCGGCGCCGACAAGAACATCCTCGGGCGGACGCTGCGTTTCGAGAACGGCTCGGGCATCAACCCGATTGGCCTCATCAACGTTGCCGACTCGCTGATGGCCGTGCGTCAGCTGGTCTTTGCCGACCGGAGTGTCTCCGCCGCCGACCTGCTACGGCACCTTGCCGAGGACTGGCAGGGCGAAGGCGGCGATCGCGCGCTGGCATTGGCGCTCGCCGCGCCTAAGTTCGGCAATGACGATGACGAGGCCGATCGCTTCGCCGTCGAGGTCTATGATTTCGCGATCGGGACCATCACCAGCCTTACCACCACTTATGGCGGCTTCCAGAAGGGAAGCGCGATCACGATCGGGACCTGCGTCCTCCCGGCCGGCATCCAGGCCGGCGCCACGCCGGACGGGCGCCGGGCCGGTGAAAGCATCGCCGACGAGTCGGTGACGCCGATGCGCGGGCGCGATGCGAAGGGCCTTGCCGCGGCGCTGCGCAGTGCTGCCAAGATCGATCAGGCGGCCTGGCAATCGCTGGCGCTCGACGTGCGCATCCACCCCTCGCTGCTCGCCGATACCGATAGCCGGTCCGCCGTCGCCCGGACGATCCAGGATTATTTCGCGGCGGGCGGCAAGCACATGCAGTTCAACGCGGTCGATAACGCCACGCTGCGCGCCGCGCAGGCGGACCCGGCAGCCTATCGCGACCTCATTGTCCGTATCGGGGGCTGCAGCGCCTATTTCACGCAGCTCAATCCGCAGATCCAGGAGGAACTGATCGAGCGGAGCGAGTACGCGTCGCTGGACTGAGCAGGTGGCGCCGGATCCGATCGCCGCCCCTGCCGGGCAGGTCATCGTCACGGGCGCGGCGTCGGGAATCGGCGCCGCGATCGTGCGGGGGCTTGTCGCCTGCGGCCGTCCGGTCGGCGCGCTTGATATCGCGCCGGACGGACTTGCGCGGCTTCGCGACGAAGCGGGCGATCTCATCCGGACCGCCTGCGTCGATCTGACCGATCCCGATGCGCTCGAGGGGGCGATCGCGGCGTGCCGCATCGACACAGTGCCGCTGACCGGGCTGGTCAACAATGCCGGCGGCGGCGGCGGCCAGTCATTGGTCGAAATGACGCCCGGTCAATGGAACGCGACGCTTGCCCTCAACCTGACCTCGGCGTTTCTCGCCACCAAGGCTGTGCTGGGGCCGCTCATGGCGAATGGCGGCGGTGCCATCGTCAACATCGGCTCGATCGCCGCGTATCGCGTGTCTCCGGTGGGAGGCGCTGCGTATGCCGCGGCCAAGGCCGGGATGCTCGCCTTCACGCGGCAATGCGCGCATGAGCTTGCCGCGCACCGCATTCGCGTCAACGCGATCTGCCCTGGCCCGACGCGCACGGGGCTGACGCGGCATTCGCAGCGCGAGGATTGCGAATTCCCGCTTGGCCGCTGGATCGAACCGTCGGACATCGTGCCGACGGCGCTGCACCTGCTCGGGCCGCGGAGTGCGATGTGTACGGGCGCCGCGATCACGATCGATGGCGGGGCCGGACTGTAACGAGAAGACAGCGCCCCGATCGGGCGCGCATGATGAGTGGAGAGACGCGAATGGCGATGGATCAGACGGCAGGGCAGGCCGGGTCGGGCTGGCGCACGCGCGGCACCCGCAACCCGGCGGTGATTCTGGGCATCCTTTATCTGCTCAACATGCTGCTGGTGCTCGACAAGGTCATCTTCACCGTCCTGCTCGAGCCGATCAAGGCCGAGTTCCGGCTGAGCGACCTCCAGCTCGGCTTCCTCACCGGGTCGGTCTATGCGGTCTTCATGGGCATCGCGAGCCTGCCAATGGGTCTGGCTGCCGACCGTTACAGCCGCCGCGGGCTCGCTGCCGGGTGCCTTGCCGCCTGGTCGGCAATGACCGCGATGTGCGGCATGGCGCAAAGCTATGCGACCCTGCTGCTCGCACGGCTCGGCGTCGGTGTCGGGGAGGCGGGCGGGGGGCCGGTCTCGCTTTCGATCATCGCCGAGCTCTACGAGCACAGGCGGCGTGCGACGGCGATGGCGATCTTCGCGCTCGGCACGCCGACCGCAGCGCTCATCAACCTCACCCTCAACACGCAGATTGTCCATCATTTCGGGTGGCGCGTCGCGCTGTTCTGCGCGGCGGTTCCCGGCCTGCTGCTCGCGCTGGCGATCTGGCTGTTCGTCGACGAGTTCGGGCCTGTCGAAGCAAGCACGAAGAGCCGCGAGAAGGTACGCAAGCCGCCGCTGCGCGAGACCGCGGCCTTCGTGCTCAGGCAACGATCGCTGGTCCACTTGCTGATTGGCGCGATGACCGCCTTCATCGTTCTGGCCGGGGTCAGCTCGTGGAATTTCTCGTATCTGGTGCGTGAGTTCAAGGCGAACCTGCACGAGATCGGGCCCTATCTCGGCGTCTCGATCGCCGCTGCAAGTTTCGTGAGCATGTATCTCTCCGCGCGCCTCGCCGATTTTCTGGGACAGCGCGACGAGCGCTGGCGCGGGCGCGTGATGGCGGTCACGACGGCGGCGTCGGTCGGGTTCGGCGTGCTCACCTTCACCACCGACAGCCTTGCTGTCGCGATCGTCGGGACCGCGGGGATCGCGGCATTCGCAACCCTGTGGATGGCTCCGGCTTACGCCCTGTGCCAGAGCCTCGTGCCGCCCCAGATGCGCGGCACGATCGGCGCGACGATGTTCCTCCTTGCCAATCTCGTCGGCTATGGCATCGGGCCGATGCTCGTCGGTTTCCTGAGCGACCGCTTCGGCGCGTTGGGCTTCGACAATTCGCTCCAGGTTTCGATCATCGTCGTGCTGCTCGCCAATCTCCTTGCGGCATTTCACTTTCTGCGCGTTGGCGTGACGCTCGAGCAGGATCTGCAGGCGGTCGGCGAGAAGCCGCGTCCGGGAGAGGCCACAGGGTTCGGCCACTAGATGCGAAGCAGTCGGGTTGTTCCCGGCATGGCATTCGGCCAGGCGATCGGCTAGCGCGAGACCATGAGCCCGATCCATGGAAGCCCGATCGCCAAGCTCGACCTTGGCATGATCGTCGCGATGGAGATCATGCTGCGCGAGCGCAGCGTCAGCAGGGCGGCGAGGCGGGTTGGCCTCAGTCAGCCGGCAATGAGCAACGCGCTGGCGCGCATGCGGGATATCTTCGGAGATGCCCTGCTCGTGCGCAGCGAGGGGCGCATGGTGCTGACTGAGCGCGGTGAGCGCCTCCTCGCGCAACTCGGCCAGCTTGTCGTCGAGCTCGAAGGCCTCGCCGATCCGACCGAGTTCAATGCCGCCAGTTCGACCGCCACCTTCCGTCTGGCGATGACCGACCATGTCGGCGCGACGGTCATGCCCAGGGTGTTCCGCGCGGTGGCACAAGAAGCGCCGGGTGTCCGGCTGCATAGCCTGACGATGCCGAGCCGGGAGATCGACCCTCACGACAACAATTCCGGCGATGTCGATCTGCGCATGGGGTGGATCCGCGCATTGCCGGCAAACTGGTATTCGAGCACGTTGTTCGACGAGGAACTGGTGGTGATCGGTTCGATTGACAATCCGCAGCTGGCCGCGCCGCTTGATCTCGAGCAGTTCCTCGGGCTGCCGCACATCGCGCTCGCCACCGAGCGCCCGATGTTCCAGAATCTCACCGATCAGGCGCTCGCCGCGGCAGGGCACTCACGCAATATCGTCGGCACGTTATCGCACTTCGCGATGGTCCCCTTCATCGTTGCCGAAGGCATGCAGGTTGCGATGTTCCCAAGACGGCTTGCCGAATATTATCGCCCTTGGGCGCGGATCAGGATCGTCCCTTCGCCCTTCGACTTCAAGCGCTTCAGCGTGTCGCTTGCATGGCATCCCCGGGTGCACAACGATCCGGGCCACAAATGGCTGCGCGACCTCATCAAGCGCTGCGCCACGGAGTAGCGAGCCCGGTATTGAACGGTCCGGTTGCGCCCTGATTGCTGTCATCCGGCCTGCCCCGCGGACGATCCCGAAAGCCGCCATCCGATCGGGAAGCTCCCGATTGCCTGCCATCGGGCGCGAAGCAGGCTTCGGAGCGTTGCGACGAGAAAATACACCCTCGGCGCGCCAGCGCACAGGGTGAGGCAGAGCGTGCAGGCCGTTCCGCGGCGTGCGCCATAACTGGAACAAAGCGAGACATTTCCGGCCGATCGATGCTAGGCCACCAGCGTGACCGTGCTGCCCGTCCGCAAGATCATTCATATCGACATGGATGCGTTCTTCGCCTCGGTCGAGCAGCGCGACATGCCCGAGCTGCGCGGCAAGCCGGTCGCGGTCGGCTATGCCGGACCGCGCGGGGTCGTCGCCGCCGCCAGCTATGAGGCGCGCGCCTTCGGGGTACGCTCAGCGCTGCCTTCGGTGACTGCGCTGCGGCGCTGTCCCGAGCTCCTGTTCGTGCCGCCGCGCTTCGAGGTCTATCGCGCGGTCTCGGCGCAGGTCCATGCGATCTTTTCCGACTATACCGGCCTCATCCAGCCGCTTTCGCTCGACGAGGCTTATCTCGACGTGAGCATCAACCAGCGAGGCATCGAGACGGCATGGGCGACGGCGAAGGAGATCCGCGCCCGGATCCTTGCCGAGACCGGGCTGACCGCCTCGGCCGGCATTTCGTACAACAAGTTTCTGGCGAAGCTGGCCTCGGATCACCGCAAGCCCAACGGCCAGTTCGCGGTGACGCCCGACATGGGCCCGGCCTGGGTCGAAACTCTGCCCGTCGCCAGATTCCACGGCGTGGGTCCGGTGACGGCGGCCAAGATGAGGCGGCTCGGCATCGAGACCGGCGCCGACCTCAAGGCGCAATCGCTTGAGTTCCTGACCGCGCATTTCGGCAGCTCGGCGGTCTGGTATCACCAGATATCGCGTGGGATCGACGATCGCCCGGTCAATCCGAGCCGCGAGCGCAAGTCGTCGGGCTCGGAGACCACCTTCGACCGCGACC
>DATIGZ010000309.1:0-3804 GCA_035481255.1 Sphingomonas sp.
CGCGAGCAGGCCGCTCGCCTTGTCGGCGCCGACCGAGTGGGAAAAGACCGGGAGCGGCAATGATGCGAAGCCGAACAGCGAGACGCGCGCGCCCTTGTAGCGGATGCGCTGCTTGGCCGGGTCATAGACCACCCGCACCGCCGTGATCTTCCAGGACGGTTCCTTGGGGCAGTTGTTCGAATCGACCACCGCGCAGGGGGTGTAGGCGGCCTGATCGACGCGGATCACGCCATCGGCGTCGCGCGTGCCGCGCTCGGCGGCGAGGCGCCCGCCCTGTTCGAGCACGACGAGCATATTCTCGATCGCGCCGTCCTTGAGCGAATCGGTCAGCTCGATCTTGTCGCCATAGGCGGTGTCGCCTTCGGGGTTGGTGACCGCGATGCTGCCGGTGGCGACGACCTGACCGGTCTTGCGGTTCCACACCACCTTGTCGGCGCGCAGCCGGTTGCCTTCGCGGAACAGCCGCACATCGCCGCTGACCGTGACGACGTCACCGTCCGAATCATATTCGGCGAGGTCGGCGGAGAACTGGATCTGGTCGGGGTCGTTGGGCAGCGGGCTTTCCGACGGTGGCGGCGGATCGACCGGCCGGTCCTGCAGGTCCTGCGCCGTCGCGCCGGGGGCGACGCACAGCGCGATCGGCAGAATCCCGGCGAGAAGCAGAGCCTTGCGCGTCACGTCCGAACCATACCCCTTTAACGCCGACCCGGCACCCGCGCCCGTTGCGCACTTACCCGCCAACCCTATTGCACCGCGCGCCCGGCTTCGCAATCGCTAGGGCCGCCGGGGCTTTGCCGTTCGCCGCGCACTGGCCTAGAGAGAACTCAAACCACGACAACATGATCCACAGGAACAGGAACCTTCATGCACGTAACATTCGCCGCCACCCGCCCAGCTGACGCGGGCGTTGTTGCCCTGCCGGTCGAAAAGGACGGACTTGATCGCGTTCCGGCCGGGGTGCTGGACGACGCGACGCTGGCGCTTGCGCGCGGTGCGGCGAAGGCCGGCCGGTTCGAGGGCGATGCGGGGTCGATCGTCGAGATCTTCGTGCCGGGAACCGACCGCGCGAACCGCGTGCTGCTGCTGGGTGTCGGCGCGGGCAGCGAGGCGGATTACGAGCGTGCGGGCGGTGCGCTGACTGCGCGCTTCCTGACGTCCGGCGTCACCGCGATCACCGTCGATTTCGCCAGCCTTGGCGGCGCGCCCAACGCGCGCGCGGCCGCGCGTCTCGGCGCGGCGGCGGTGCAGCGCGGCTGGCGTCACGACGTCTATCGCACGCGCCTGACCGAAAAGCAGAAGCCGACGCTGGAGGAGATCGTCCTCGTCAACGCCGGTGAGGGCAGCGAGGCGGCGTACACGGATCAGGCGGCGGTCACCGACGGGCTCGACCTGACCCGCGGCCTCGTCTCCGATCCGCCCAACATCGTCTATCCCGAGAGCTTCGTCGAGCGCTGCCGCCACCTCGCCGAACTGGGCGTCGAGATCGAGGTGCTCGACCGCGCCGCGATGGAAAAGCTTGGCATGGGCGCGCTGCTCGGTGTGGCGCAGGGTTCGGTGCGTGAGGCACGGCTGCTGGCGATGCGCTGGAACGGCAAGGGCGCGGGTGACGTCGACGTCGCGCTGGTCGGCAAGGGCGTGACCTTCGACACCGGCGGCATCTCGATCAAGCCCGCCGCGGGCATGGAGGACATGAAGTGGGACATGGGCGGCGCCGGCGCCGTCGCGGGCGCGATGAAGGCGCTCGCCACCCGCAAGGCCAAGGCGAACGTCATCGGTGTGTGCGGGCTGGTCGAGAACATGCCCGACGGCAATGCGCAGCGTCCGGGCGACGTCGTCACGTCGATGTCGGGCCAGACGATCGAGGTGATCAACACCGACGCCGAGGGCCGTCTGGTGCTGTGCGATGCGATCACCTGGGTCCAGCACGCGCACAAGCCCCGGACGATCGTCGATCTCGCCACGCTGACCGGCGCGATGATCATCAGCCTGGGCAGCGAGCATGGCGGCCTGTTCGCCAATGACGATGGCCTTGCCGACGAGCTGCTCGCCGCGGGTCGCGCGACCGGCGACCTGCTGTGGCGCTTCCCGCTGGGCGATGCCTACAACAAGCTGATCGACAGCCCGATCGCGGACATGAAGAATGTCGGCCCGCGCGGCGCCGGATCGATCACCGCGGCGCAGTTCATCCAGCGCTTCGTCGACGAAGGCGTGCGCTGGGCGCATCTCGACATCGCCGGCATGGTGTGGGCGGACAAGCCGGGCAGCACCTATGACAAGGGCGCGACCGGGTACGGCGTGCGCCTGCTCGACCGGTTCGTCCGCGATAATTTCGAGGGCTGAACTTGCAGGTCGATTTCTACCACCTCACTGTGACGCCGCTGGAGCGGGCGCTCCCCGGCATCGCGGTGAAGGTGGTGGAGAGCGGCCAGCGGCTGCTGATCGTTTCCGCCGACGAACATCAGCGTCAGCGGATCGACGGCTCGCTATGGACCTGGCAGGTCGAGAGCTTCCTGCCCCACGCGCAGGCGGGGGCAGGGGACGACAAGGTCCAGCCGGTGCTGATCGCCGCTGACGTCGCGCCCGCCAACGGCGCGCGCTTCGTCGCGCTGATCGACGGCGAATGGCGCGACGCGGCGCTGGAATTCGACCGCGCCTTCCACTTCTTCGGCGAGGACAGCATCGGCGCGGCGCGCGCGGCGTGGAAGGGGCTGGCGGATCGCGAGGGCGTCGAGCGGCGCTATTGGAAGCAGGACGAGAACGGGCGCTGGGGGCAGGCGGCTTAAATAGCGCGCGCCAAGTCAGATAAATGCGGATCGCGTTGACGAGAAGGTCAATCAGGCGGTCAAATTCACCAAGAATATCGTGGGACATGTTGCGCTCGCGCGTTGTTTACCGTGGCGCAGTCCTGGACCGTATCCGCTCGACGTTCCTCTTGTGGTTTTTCCGAGCGCCCTTGCCACCGCCGCCGCGCCCGACTAGAGGCCCGCGCAATCCCCACCCCTAATGACAGGAGCCGCACGGCCATGGCCGCGAACCGGACCTTTTCGATCATCAAGCCCGATGCCACCCGCCGCAACCTGACCGGCGCGGTCACCAAGATGCTGGAGGAAGCCGGCCTGCGCGTCGTTGCTTCGAAGCGCATCCAGATGAGCCGCGAGCAGGCCGAGGGCTTCTACGGCGTTCACCGCGAGCGTCCCTTCTTCAACGATCTGGTCGAGTTCATGATCTCGGGCCCGGTGGTCGTGCAGGTGCTGGAAGGCGAGAACGCCGTGCAGCGCAACCGCGACATCATGGGCGCGACCAACCCGGCCAACGCCGACGCCGGCACGATCCGCAAGGAACTGGCCGAGTCGATCGAGGCGAACTCGGTCCACGGTTCGGATTCGGACGAGAATGCCGCGATCGAGATCGCGTTCTTCTTCAAGCCGGAAGAAATCGTCGGCTGATCGCAGCGTTCAGCTGAAATCGTATTGGCGGGCCGGGGTCACTCCCGGCCCGTTTGCGTTTCAGTGCCACACCGCCGACAGCGGATAGAGCGCGATCAGCCAGATCAGGCAGGCGATCGTCACTGGCCGCCTGGGCACCAGGATCGCGGTCAGGCTGACCGGAAAGAAGGAAAAGGTCAGGATCGCGGTGCGCAGGTCGAGCGCGAAGTTGAGCAGCGCAAAGGCGACACCGATCAGCACGAGGTTGCACACCAGCACCGCGCCGATGACCGTGCGGTAGTTCTTGTCGAAATGGGCGGTCAGGTCGCTGTCGCGATCGAGCGCGTCGGGGAAGACCAGTGAGGCCGCGACATAGTAG
>DATIGZ010000310.1:0-11752 GCA_035481255.1 Sphingomonas sp.
CCGCACCCTCGCGCCTGCCGCTCGCCGAGCAGATCGAACGCCATCGCGCGCCGCTGGCCAGCATTGTCGGCGCACACGTCGACGAATTTGCCGACCATGTCCGCAGCCCGCTCTCCGGCGGCCTCGACTCGCGCCTCGTCCTCGCCGCGCTGCGTCAGGCCGGGTGCAGGCCGGAGCTCTATGTCTACGGCCTGCCCGGCGACGACGATGTTGAGATAGCGCAGGCGATGGGCAAGGCTTGCGGGTTCGACGTCGCCTGGACCGACAAATATGCCGAAACCCCGCCGCCCGACGCTTTCCCGGATCTGGTGGAGCGCAACTTCCACCAGTTCGACGGTCTGCCCACCTTCGGCAACATCTTCGACAACGGTGGCCATGGCGACGCCCAGCGCAAGCGCCACGCCGGCGGCGCGCTCGCGGTCTCAGGCGGGTGTGGCGAGATCTATCGGAACTTCTTCTACCTGCCCGACCGGCGCTTCACCGCCCACGACGTCGCGCGCACCTTCTTCGCGCGCTTCACGCCGGGCGACGCGACGGACCTGTTCGACCCGAACGCTTTCCTCGACGTCATCGCCGCGCGCATCCGCACCGCGATCGAGCCACCCGCCGCCACCGGCCGCCTCGATCGCTCCCGGATCGAGCAGATCTACCCGCGCATTCGCTGCCGGGCGCTGTTCGGGCGCGAGATCAGCCTCGAGGGCCGCTACAGCCCCTATTTCATGCCCTTCCTCGACCATCAGGTGGTGGCACAGGCGATGACGATCCCGCTCGCCCTCAAGCATGCCGGCCGCTTCGAGGCGGCGCTGCTCAACGCGATCGACCCGCAGCTCGCCGCCCAGCCCTCGGCCTACGGCCACGACTTCGCCGGCGCACCGGGCCGCAAGCACCGCTTCGGCGAATGGTCGACGCGCATTCGCCCAGTCTGGGTCCGCCAGCACACCTACGCGCTGCGCCGCCGCCTTGGCCCGATGGGCGACGAGCATGGCGGGCTGTTGTCGCCCGACTACATGAATCGCGTGATCGACCCGGACTTCCCGGCGATGCGCCGCTTCTTCCGGATGGACGCGATCACCGACAGCGGCCTGTGGCGCCGCATCGCCAATCTCGAATATCTCGCGGCCAAGCTCGGGTCGAAGCTGGCGGGCTGACCACCGCCCGATTCCAAGCCCGTCACTCCCCGCCACCGCAGGAACGACAAGATCGGGCAAGAGAATATAGCACTAGGCCAGCGCCTTCCCAAACAGCGCCAGCAGCCGTCCCCACGCCTTCTCGGCCTGCGCTTCGTTATATGCGGCGCTGTCGGGCGGGCACCAGCCGTGCATCGCGCCGGCGTAGACCTCGATCTCCGCAGGCAATCCGGCGTCGGCAAAGGCCTTGCGCACCAGCTCCTTCTCGTTCGGGTTACGCTGGTCGTCATTCTCCGCGACCGCGAACAGGAAACTCGCCTTCATCTTCGGCACCAGCAGGTGCGGGCTATCCGGCTTGTCGGTCGCCAGCCCGCCGCCATGGAACGACGCGCCCGCGCGGATACGGCCGGGCAGCGCCGCCGCGGTCTGCATCACCATCGGTCCGCCCATGCAATAGCCGGTGGTACCAATGCCGCGCCTGGTATTCACCTCGGGCTGCTTGTCGAGGAACGCGGCAAACGCCCCCGCGTCACGCATCACCGCATCCGGGGTGAGCAGCTTACGCCACTCCATCAGCTTAGCGCGGATTTCCGGCTGGCTCCACACCTCGCCTTCCTTGAGAATCGGCAGCGGCGCGGAGCGGTAGAACTGGTTGACCGTCAGAACCGCATAGCCCGATTGCGCGAGCCGTTCGGCCATCTTGCGAAAGGCGGGGCGCATGCCACCGATATCGGGCCACACCAGCACCGCCGGATGCTTGCCCTTATCGGGCGCGACGAAATAGGCCTGAGCGACGCCGTCGGGCGTCTTGATGGTGATGTCGCGATGCTTCAGCGTCTTGGCGTTGGCGGGCGCGGGCAGCAGCGCGGCGAGCGCGGCCGCACCCGTCATCCCCGCGAAATCACGCCGCGACACCTTACCGAAGGCGCGCGCATTGTCGGCATCGGTCTGTTCGTCACACATCGCGCATCTCTCCCTGAATCGCGTCGGTGCCGCACCCTAGGCGTCCTCGCCCTCCGCGCAAATCTCCGCTTCGACAAACACCCCGAATCGATCGCTCGAGATCAATTCCGATCAGGGCGCGCGATACCACCACACGCCGTCGCGCACCTCACGCACCGCCCGTCCCTCGACCTCCAGCCGCTGCAGATGCGCCAGTGTCTCGCCGGTCGCGAGGCCGATCATGTCGCCCTCAATCTTCCGCCGGAACATTCGCCCGAAACAGTCCACCGCGCGCCGCGGCTCGATCAAATGCGCCTCGAGGATGTCGAGCCGCTTCAAATGCTCATCGCGCAGCGCCGCCAGTCGGACATGCAGACCGGTGAATGGCTCGCCATGCGCGGGCAGCACCAGCAGGCCCCCGGGCAGTTCCATCAGCTTGCCGATGGACGCGAGCCATTCGCCCAGCGGATCGGCTTCCGGCTCGGTCAGCCCCAACGAAACATTGGAGCTGATCCGCGGCAGCACCTGATCCCCCGCGATCAGCACGCCCCCGGTCTCGTTCCACAGACAGGCATGTTCCGGGCAATGCCCCGACGCCGTCACCACGCGCCACGCGCCTTCCCCCACCGCAATCGTCTCGCCATCGACAATCCGGCGGTATGAAAGCGGCAGCGGCGCGACCATCTGCCGCATCCGCCCGAACCCGCCCGACGACGCCTCGGCGATCTGCGTCTCGTCCCATCCGGCCGCGCGCCAGAAGGCGACCTGCTCGTCGGGCACCGCATCGCGCGCATCGGCGGTCAGCACGCGCAGCGTCAGCCACTCGCCGCGCGTCATCCATAGCCGTGCGTCGAACTTGCGGCACAGCCATCCGGCGAGCCCTGCATGATCGGGGTGGAAATGCGTGCAGATCACCCGCCCCACCGGCCGTTCCGCCAGCGGTTCCGCAGCGAACAGCGCGCGCCAGGCTTCCACCGCTTCGCCGATGTTCAGCCCGGTGTCGACGACCGTGGTCACACCCCCGTCGTCGAGCAGCCAGCAATTGATGTGGTTGAGCGGCCCGGGCACCGGCAGCCGGATCCAGCGCACGCCGTTCGCGACCTCGATTCCCTCGCCAATGCCGGGCAAGCGGTCGCCGAACGGATAGGTCAGTCCGCGATGGCTGGTCGCGACGAAGCTTTCGTCCTGCGTCAGCGAGACATCGGGGGAAATGGCCGGGCGATCCATACCCGAAACATTGACGGCGCGGAACTCGCTTGTCGAGTCGCCGCGCCGTCACAATACCGGAAAATGGAAAAGCGGATCAGCTCTTGAAGGGATTCTCGAAGCCCAGACCCGTGTCCGCCTCGCCCGGCTCGCGCGACGCGGCGTCGCGCTCGGCGCGCAGCTGCTCGATCAGCGCTTCGCGGTCGCCTTCCAGGCGGGTGTCTACCGGCGCCTCGATCCCCGCGGCCTTCGCCGCCTTGGAAACCGCCGCGTCCAGCTCGCGCTGGCTGGTCAGGCCCAGCGTCACCGGGTCCTTCGGAGTGATGTTGGCAATGTTCCAGTGGCTGCGATCGCGGATCGCGGCGATGGTGTTGCGGGTGGTGCCGATCAGCTTGCCGATCGCGCCGTCCGAGATTTCGGGGTGGTTGCGGATGATCCAGGCGATGCCGTCGGGCTTGTCCTGACGCTTGGAGACCGGCGTGTAGCGCGGCCCCTTGGTGCGGCGGACCTGCTCGGGCCCCTTGCTCATCTTCAGGCGATAATCGGGATCGGCCTGACCCTTCTCGATTTCGTCCATCGTCAGCTCATGCGCGCGGACGGGGTCACGGCCGGTCAGCTTGGTCGCGGCGGTGTCGTCCGCGATTGCCTGCACTTCCAGAATGTGCAGGCCGCAAAAGTCAGCGATCTGCTCGAACGAGAGCGCGGTGTTG
Organism: Sphingomonas sp.; assembly: GCA_035481255.1. Taxonomy (GTDB): domain Bacteria; phylum Pseudomonadota; class Alphaproteobacteria; order Sphingomonadales; family Sphingomonadaceae; genus Sphingomonas. Next base: position 3,986 of record DATIGZ010000310.1, read on the forward strand.
TCGACCAGCCAGGAAGCGGTCGCATGCGGCATGAGCGGCTGGGCCACGTCAAAGTCTCCAGAAACAATAAGGGCCGCCCTCACCGGGCGGCCGTTCACACTGTCCGATTTAGGCGCATGGGCCGCCAGAGGCAAGCGTCTTGGGGCATTTCGCCCGACCCGCCGGTTCAAAACTTGCCCCCTGCGTTATGCGGACATAGGTTTGCCCGCGAGCGCTCCCGGGCGCCCCGCCACGACAGAGAGGAATCCGCATGAAACGAGTCCTTCTTCCCCTCGCCGCGATTGCGACGCTCGGCCTCGCCGCGTGCAGCGACAAGGCACAGAATGAGGCGGCCGAGGCCGCCAATGCGATCGGCGCCGACATGAACGCCACCGCATCCGAAGCGGAAGCCGACGTCAAGGCCGCGACCGAGAGCGCGCTCGGGACCGCCGAGAATACCGCCGACAGCATCGGCAATACGGTCGGCGAGGGCGCGGACAAGGTCGGCAACGCCGTTCAGGCCGCGGGCGACGAACTCAAGAAGTGATGATGGCGGGGCCGCCGCGGCGGCCCCTCTTACCCCGGCCGATCGAGGTGTCGTGATGCGTGCCCTTCTATTGCTCCCGCTGGCGCTGCTCGCCGCGTGCAACTCCACCGACGACACCACAGGCGTCACGAGCGACGAGGCCGCGCAACTCAACGCCGCCGCCGACATGCTTGACATCAACGCAACTGATCCGGACAAATCCGACGCTGAGAGGCAATAGGAGAGGATCGACATGCGACGGCTCGGCACAACCGATATCACCACCCCGCCGATGGTACTCGGCGGCAATGTCTTCGGCTGGACCGCCGATCGCGAGAGAAGCTTCGCGCTGCTCGACCGGTTCGCGGACGCGGGCGGGACCCTGGTCGACACCGCCGACATGTACTCCAACTGGGTGCCCGGCCACCAGGGCGGCGAGTCCGAGGCGATCATCGGCGAATGGCTCAAGCGCTCGGGCCGCAAGCTTCAGATCGCGACCAAGATGGGCATGCTCGGCAGCGACAACCACGCCCGGCTCGCCCCGCACAAGATCTTCGAGGCGTGCGACGCCTCCCTCCGCCGCCTCGGCGTCGAGACGATCGACCTTTATTTCGCGCATCTCGACGACGCCGACACGCCGCAGGAAGAAGTGCTCGCGGCGTTCGGCAAGCTGATCGACGCGGGCAAGATCCGCAACCTCGGCGCATCCAACTTCACCGGTGCGCGGCTCAAGTCCGCGCTCGATATCGCGACGCGCGACGGGCTGCCGCACTACCATGTCTTCCAGCCCGAGTACAACCTACTCGTCCGGACAGGATACGAAGGCGAGCGTCAGGATCTGTGCGTCACGCACAATATTGGCGTGATCCCTTATTTCGGCCTCGCCTCGGGCTTCCTCAGCGGGAAATATCGCAGCGCGGCGGATATCGGCGACGCGGCGCGCGCCGGCCGGATCAATCAGGCGATCGAACTGGGCGGCCTCAAAATCCTCGAGGCGATGGACGCCGTCGCCGCGGAAACCGGCGCCTCGCTGTCGCAGATCGCGCTCGCCTGGCTCGCCGCGCAACCGGGCATTACCGCCCCGATCGCCAGCGCCACCAGTCTCGCCCAGCTCGACGAGCTGATCGCCGGCTGGGATCTGAACCTTTCGCAGGATCAGCTCGACCGGCTCACCCTGTCTGGAGTCTAGAATGGATCACGTCGCCGCGTACCGGGATCAGGGCTATGCCATCGTCCGGGGGGTCTTCACTCCGGACGAGGTCGCGGCGATCGGGGCGGCAGTCGATCGCGTGCATGAAGAGGGCGTCGCGCATGGCCGCAGCTTCCGCCACGGCAACCTCTTCTACAATGTCACGCCCGATGCCGGGGGGACGCCGCTGGTCCGCATGGTCCAGTGGCCGTCCTATCACAACACGGTGCTCGACGCGGTCCGGCTCGATCCGCGCTATCTCGCGATCCTTGAGCCGCTGATCGGGCCGGATCTCAAGCAGATCATCAACCAGCTCCACTGGAAGGCGCCGGGGTCGCTCGGCGACTTCGCCTGGCATCAGGATTCGCGCTTCCGCAAGCCCGACGCGGCCTATCGCAACCTCGGCACCGCCTACATCCAGACCGGGCTCGCGATCGATCCGCACAGGCCCGAAAGCGGCGCGATGCGCTTCATCCCGCGCAGCCATATCGCCGGCCCGCTCGATCTCGACACGTCGACCGAAGTGCTGGGCAATGAGATGACCGACGAGGCGCTGATTGCCGCGGGAATCGACCCCGCACAGGTCGTCGACCTCGTTCTCGACCCCGGCGATGTCGCTTTGTGGAACCCTTATCTGGTTCACGGATCGGGCCGCAACCGCGCGGATCATCAGCGCCGGCTCTACATCAACGGCTATGTCAGCGCGGCCGATTGCGACCGCGGCGAATGGGCGTTCCGCGACGGGCAGCCGGTACCTCTTGGCCCCGAAGCGGCGCTCGTCCATTACGAGGCACTGCGCGAGAATCCGCACCCCCATTATGTCTAGGTAAAATCAGGCGGCCAGCCGCACCCGCCCCCCGCCGCGCGTCTTGGCGCCATAGAGCGCGACGTCTGCGCGCCGCAGCGCATCGTCGATCGCATCATCCTCGCCGACCGCCACGGCGCCCACGCTCACCCCGATTCGCGCCGTCGCGCCGTCGAGCACGAAAGGTTCGGACGCGATCCGCTCAACGATACGCGCGCCCAGCCGTTCAATCGCTCCCGCACTCAACACCGGCGCCAGCAGCGCGAACTCGTCACCGCCCAGCCGCGCGGCATGCCCGTGCCGCCCCGCCAGCCGGACGAGCCGCTGCGCCACCTCGCGCAGCACCTGATCGCCCGCTTCGTGACCGTGCCGATCGTTGACCGGCTTGAACCCGTCCAGGTCGAGGTAGAAGAGCGTGCCACCCACCCCGCTGCGTCCCGCCGCCGCGTGCATGAATCCCGAACGGTTGAGCAGCCCGGTCAGCGGGTCGTGCGCGGCACGATGGGCATGCGCCGCTTCGGCCTCCATCGTCGCGATCATCATGCCGTTGAGCCGCTTCGCCGCCTGCGACATGCTGAACAGCGCCAGCGGCGCCTGAATCGTGGTGACCAGCAGCACCGGATCTTGCGCCAGCGCGGCGCTCACCGCCATCGGCCCAAGCGTCGCGCTGCACACTAGCAGCACGAAGCGCGGCGCGCCGAAATAGCGGATGCTCATGCCCCCCGCGATGCAGGCGGTGGCGATGTTGACCACGATCGCCGCGGCATAGTCGCCGCTCAGCGTTGTGATCGCCGATCCGAAGCCCAATGTCGCCGCCCACAGCACCGTCAGCAGCAGATAGAGGTCGGTGCCCGTCGCCGTGCCGCGCTTCGCGGCGCGCCGGTCGCGATTGAGCAAAGCGATCCGCAAAGCGATCGTCCCCAGTTCCAACGCCAGCCAGATCGCGAACAGCGAAGTCTGATGCCGCCACCAGATTACCGCCGCGCACAGCAGGGTCGCCAAGGCCGCCGAATAGAAGATCGCGAGCGAACTGTAGAGCGTGCTCACCTGCGCGACGTGAATCGCCCGGCTCACCGGACGGCTCGTCCGGGTCAGCCAGTGCATCACACGCCAGCGCGGCAGGCTGTACTTCAGATCGCGGTCCAATCCGCCCTCCGGTCGTTCCCGTACCGTTACGGTAGCGGCACGAGGTTAACGGAGGGTTGGGCATCGCGGCGGCACGGCAAGGTCATTGCTCCCGCCGCGCCCTTGCCTAAGATGGGCGCATGCGTTTCCGTCAGCTCGAAGTCTTTCACGCCGTCTATCTCCACGGTTCGATCAGCGCCGCGGCCCGCGCGCTCGGCGTCTCCCAGCCCTCGGTCTCCAAGACGCTGCACCATGCCGAGGACAGCCTCGGCATTCCGCTCTTCCAGCTGTCGCGCGGTCGCCTGATCCCCACCGATGAGGCGCATGCGCTGATGCGCGAGGCGGGCGATCTGTTCGAACGGCTCGACACGCTTCAGCAGACCGCGCGCAATCTGGCGCAGGCGGGCGGCGGGCATATCCGGCTCGGCATCGTACCCAGCCTCGCGCTCGACATCGTGCCGCAGGCGATGGCGCAGTTCCGGCGGGAATGGCCGCGCGTGACGTTCGAGGTCCATACCCACCATCATGACGACCTCGTCCGCTCGCTAATCGGGCGCGAGATCGACCTCGCCATCGCCTACACCCCACCTCCGCATCCGCGCCTGACGCGGCAGGTGCTGGCCGAGGGTGAGCTGGTGGTGATGTTCCCCGACGGCATGTTCGCGCCGACCGGCCCGCGCTTCCCGCTCGACCTGCTTGCCGACCGCGACGTGATCGGCGTCGCCGCGACCGGCCCGATCGGCGATGTGCTGACACAGGCGGCGCGTGAGCGCGGCCTCGTCTTCCGTGAGACGGTTTCGGTGCAGACATTCTTCATCGCCGCGCGTCTCGCCCAGCTCGAGGGCGGGGTGACCGTGGTCGACGAGTTCACCGCGCGCGCCTGGGCCGCCCCCGGTTTCAAATGGCTGCCCACTGATCCGCCGCTGCGCTTCACCATTTCCTGGACCACGCTCGAGGAACGTCAGCCCTCGCGCGTCGCGCGGCTGTTCCTCCGCACGCTCGAGGGCATTCTGGTCGAAAGCCGCGTCCAGCCATAACCTGCGGCTATGAGCTGCTGATCGATTCCGGACTTCGCAGGCGCGAGCCGAGCGATCATCCTCCTCACGCGCAATCTCGGGACGATTGCGCGGGGGAGTGCGCAATCTGATCCGATCGACCGCCTTGAACCGGTGCGTCCGATGAGCCGTGGCGAGGAGATCATCGTCCTCGGCGCCGGTGTCGTCGGCATGGCCACCGCGCTGACGCTCGCCGATCGCGGGCATCGCGTGACGGTGGTGGACGGCGCGCGCGGCCCCGGCCTCGGCACCTCCTTCGCCAACGGCGCGCAGTTGAGCTTCGCCTATACCGACGCGTTGGCCAGCCCCGGCGTGCTGGGCCAGATTCCGCGCATCCTGCTCGGCCTCGACCCGGCGCTCCGCGTCCGGCCACACCTCGATCCCGATTTCCTGCGCTGGGGCATCGCTTTCCTGCGCAATTGCGGCGCTGGCGCGTTCCACCGCAATACGCTGGCTGGCCTCGCCCTGGCCGCCGAGTCCCGCAACGCGCTCCAGATGCTGACCGAACGCCACGCGCTCGATTACGGTCTCAGCGTTCCCGGCAAGATCCACATCTATCGCAGCGCCGCCTCCTTCGATGCGGCGCAGGCGATGGTCGCGCTCAAGCGGGATGCGGGCATCACCCAGACCCTGCTCGATCCCGACGCCGCCGTCGCGCTCGAACCGATGCTGGCCCCCGTCCGCGACGAGATCGCCGGCGCGCTCCACACTCCGGACGAGGCGGTCGGCGACCCCCACCGCTTCTGCACCGCCGCGCACGAAGCGCTGCTCCGCGCGGGCGGCAGCTCGATGTTCGATCTTCCGGTCGACCGGATCGAGACGAATGGCGGAGCGCCCGCGATCGTCACCAAATGCGGCAGTCGCGTCCCCGCCGATCGCATCATCCTCGCCGCCGGTCCCGGCGCCCCACGCCTCGCCCGCGGCCTCGGCGTGCGGCTCCCGGTTCAGCCGATGAAGGGCTATTCGGTCACCGCGCCCACCGGCGCCGCCGCCCCCGCGGCTAGCATCACCGACGTCGCCAACCGCGTCGTCTTCGCGCGGCTCGGCAATCGCATGCGCATCGCCGGCCTCGCCGAACTGGGCCAGCGCGAAACGCGCGTGGAGCCCAAACGGGTCCGCGCGCTCGTCGACAGCGCGCGCGCGGCGCTGCCGCAGGCGGCGGACTATGATCAGATCGAATCGAGCTGGGCCGGGCTTCGCCCGATGACCCCCGATTCGTTGCCGGTCACCCGGACCATCGCACCCGGCGTGATCGCGAACACCGGGCATGGTGGACTCGGCTGGACCTATGCTGCCGGATCCGCCGAGCGCGTTGCACGAATCATCGAGGGGATTGCCTGACGGCGCGCAAAGACGCCGCTGGCAAAGGACACAGGGAAGGAAAAGACCATGAAGACCGCAATCCGAATCGCCGGACTAATGGGCGGCATTTCGCTGCTCGCCACCGCCAGCGCAGCGCTGGCGCAGGACGCCCCCGAAACGCCACAGGCCGAGCCTGAGGCCGAGGAAGTCGTCGTCATCGGCTCGCAGATCAAGGGCGCGGACGTCGCCGGCGCGCTGCCCGTCACCGTGCTCAACGAGGACGACATCGCCGCCACCGCCGCGACCAGCGGCGATGACCTGTTCCGCTCGATCCCGCAGGCGGGCGACGTCGCCTTCAACGAAAGCCGCGACGCGGGCGGCATCAACGACGCGCGCGGCGACACCGCGTCGATCAACCTGCGCGCGCTCGGCACCGGCAATACGCTGGTGCTGCTTAACGGCCGCCGCATGGTCCTCCACCCCGGCACCCAGAGCGAGAACCTGGTGCCGGTGCAGAGCGTCAACACCAACACCATCCCGGTGATGGGCGTGCGCCGGGTCGAGGTACTGCTCGACGGCGCCGCCGCGATCTACGGCTCGGACGCGGTGGCCGGCGTGATCAACACCGTGCTCAAGGACAATTTCAAGGGTCTGCGCGCCACCGGCGAAGTCAGCTTCACCGACAATTCGGACCAGCGCGAATATGAGTTCGCGTTCGAGGCTGGCCACAGCTTCAACGGCGGCAAGACCAACATCTCGCTGTTCGGGTCCTACAATCACCGCGACCCGCTCTATGCCAGCGATCGCCGCAACTCGCGCTCGGCCGATATGCGCCCGCTGCTCGAGGGCACCGGCTGGGCGGGCAACACCTCGTTCGACAACACCGTCACCGGCACGCCCTGGGGCGTATTCCAACGGCTGACCAACAGCTACGCCGTGTCCACTACCTCCGCATCGGTCAACGGCACCGCGCTGACCACCAACGGCATCTTCCACATCCAGCCCAGCACCAACGAAAGCTGCGCCGCCCCGTCGCCCTATGCCGGCACCTGCTGGGACAACGCGACCATCTCCACCGCCGGCGCCGATCGCAACCTGCGCTATGACCTCAACACCGAACGCACGATCATGGGGCGCAACGACCGCATCAACCTGTTCGGCTACTTCAACCATGAATTCGACAGCGGCCTCGAATTCTTCGCTGAGGGCGCATGGTACCGCGCCGACTTCCAGTCGGTCCGCGAGCAGGAAACCCCGCTCGCCAGCCAGCGGCTGATCATTCCGGCGAACGGCTTCTACAATCCGTTCGGCCCCACCAGCAGCCCCAACCGCATTCCGGGGCTCACCGGTGTCGCTACCACCGGCGTGCCGCTTCAGCTGCTTCTCTATCGTCCGATCGACGCCGGGCCGCTGGTGGTCGACGTCCGCAACGACACCTATCGCGCGCTGGCCGGTTTCCGGGGCGAGATCTTCGGCTTCGATTTCGATTCGGCCGCGCTCTATTCGCGCGCCCGGACCCGCGACAGCATGCACACGGTCAGCCTGACCAAGTTTCAGGAAGCGCTCTCGCGGACCGACGCCAGCGCCTATAACCCGTTCAACGGCGGCGATCCGTCCGACCCGCAACGCTTCGACGCGAGCCCCAATCCGCAGAGCGTGATCGACAGCTTCATGGTCGATATCTACCGCATCAGCACGACCGAGCTGGCGATGGCGGACTTCAAGATCAGCAAGAACGATCTGGTCACGCTGCCCGCCGGGCGAGTCGGCATCGCGGCGGGTGTCG